>NZ_LT669941.1:4091018-4391018 GCF_900128505.1 Parabacteroides timonensis | reverse complement strand
TCCGTCCGTCCATTTACTAAAGATTTTGCCTTCGGGCGCTTTCGCCTGAAGCAAAAGCATCGTTTCTTCAAATAGCCCTTGACCTGCTACGTCGGACATCGTTTCAACAACTTTCGCCGTCACATGATCCGGCAATGTCAGCTTTATGGAATCCCGGACAATACCATCGACCGAGATGCTGATGTTCTTATTTATATGGTAGATCGCATATCCTCCTTTATTCTTTGTCAACTCTTCACCATTGGCACGAACAACCAGATTTCCTTCACGGTATCCTTTAGCGAGAACCAGATAAAACTTAAACGTTCCGTCTTTCTTCACTTCGGTAGAATAACCGGAGAACGGTTTCACGGTCACTCCTTCCATCTGCGGCAAAGTCATCATATACGACTTATAATCAGAAATGAAACGGGCAGAAATAGTCGTATCCCTGCTAACCGTCAGGTTCAGCGGGTTGCTTTGGCTGCCGGTATTCCATTGCAGGAACTTAAAGTCCTCATCAGCAACTGCCGTGATCGATACCGATGATCCGTATCCAACTTCCGAAGTCGTTTCGTCTGCACCATCGGTAAACTTGATCTGTCCGTTCTCTGTCTGCTGCAATGTAACCGTACAAGTTTTAGCTTTCAAACCGGAGACAGTCACCGTAATATCGGACGAGCAGTTCGTCAACGTATAAAGCCCGGAAGCATTCCCCGTAATCGTCGAATCATTCGCCGAGACAACCATTGAATCTAGATTCGTATAATAAGCTTTATCCACCGTCAATATAAACTCAAAAGAACCTCCACTAGTGGTAGCCGTCACCACATCACCACCAGTAGGATTGGTTGCTTTCACACCTAAAGGGAGATCGAAAGTCAGGGAAATTTTATTATTGTCGAACACAACCTGTCGAGTTGTCACCCCATCCTTAAAACCTGTTTTACGAGCAATCGCCTTGATGACCAGAGTATCTTTTGCACTTGAAACAAGAAACTCTCCATTATATGCTTTATCCGGAGCTCCATCTACACTATAATACAAAGCAGCAGACTCATCTGTTTTGTTCAGTCGAACCTTTACGCTCTCTCCTTTCGGCACTTTATCTGTATTGGTCGGAGTCGTTATAATTTCAGGGGCTGAAACAGCTGTCCGGTTATCAACAAAAACAGCCGAAACAGCCAAACCATTAGTTGCAGGCATTTCTACTTTTGCGGGATTACCGATCACATCTTTGCCATTAACAACCCATTTACTCAATGTATAGGGAGCAACCGGAGTAGCTGTCAAAGTTAATTCAGTCTTAGGCCCAACATATTCACCTGATTTGATTTCTTTATCGCCATTCTTTACAGTGAAAGTGCCGTTCGCTCCCTGAGATATAGTTACCACAGAACCTGCAGACCATTTGGCATAAAGGGTTTTATTGCCAATAGTACCTTTTGCTATTGCCATTATAGATTTTCCTTCCAATCGATCTGATTCATACCAACCGGCAAAAGAGTATGCACTTCGTTGCGGAACAGGTAAAGTAACTTCCTTTTCAATAGTATAAGTTGATGATGCGACTTCTACATCACTATACGTTTCATATTTAATCGTATAATTAACCGGATTCCATTTGGCATACAAAGTAAAGTTTCCAGAAGTTCCTTTAGAAATGGTTTCTCCAAAAGGTTGTGTATAACCCTCGTCTTTATACCAACCAGCAAATATATAACCCTCTTTTCGAACTTTTGTAGACAAAGCCATGTTATCCGTATCAATGGTATAAGAGATATCTCCTAAAGAAGAACCACCTTTTGTATCTAACTTTATGGTATAGGTTGTTAAATTCCATTTAGCATATAATGTTTTATCTCCTGTAGTCCCTTTGGAGATCGTTGTAATTGATTGGCTAAAATTGGAATCAGTAAACCAACCGGCAAAAGTACCACCGTCTCTAGTTGGAGATGGCAACTTTATGTCATTGTCTTCGATTGTATAAGTTTGCTTAATTCCATCCGGGTTTGTACCGCCATTCAAGTTATAAGTTATTTTATAAATAGTTGGAGTCCATTTAGCATAAAATGTCTGATTCTTATCTGTACCTGTAGGAATCTTCTCTTTTTTTAATCCGGAGAAAGTATTATTATCAAACCATCCAAAGAAAGTATATCCATCCCTAGTCGGAGTTGGCAATATGACATCTTTTGACTCTACTGTGAAAGTGATTGGAGCATCCTTCGGGTTAGTTCCTCCATTTAGGTGATAAGTGATTGACATAGCGGTAAGCCATTTCGCATAAAAAGTTTTATTACCAGTCAGCCCTTTAACAGAATAATAAGGAGTACCCGTATAGTCAATATTATCAAACCAAGCAACAAATTCTTTCTTCGTATCTGAAGAGGTCGGTTTCGGTAAATCGAAAATATCTCCTAATGAATAGACTTTTGGATAGGAATCCGGCATCTTACCATTCTCCCCCACATCATAGGAAATTGTGTACTGATACCATTTCGCATAAAACTTCTTATCCTCCATGCTGCCAGTCGGTATTATCATTTGCTTCTCCCCTGAATAATCAGGAGTTAAAAACCAACCGTCAAAGATATAAGTTGAACGAGTTGGGATTGGTAAATCAACCTTATCTTCTATCGTATAAGTGAATTTTGTTTCTGCAGGATTTGTACCACCCTTCAAATCGTATTCGATATTATATTTAATTGGTGATAAATCGGCATTAAAAGTTACATTAACCGTAGCTTTTCGATCTTTTGTTGTTGGCAAATGAGAAGGGTCAACTTTTGAGCCATTGCAAGTCCATCCATCAAAGGTATAACCTGTTTTAGAGACGGAAGGTAAACTCACATTCTGGGTTCCAACAGTATAAGAAAACGTCAAAGGATTTTCAGGAATTAGTGTTCCAGATGAAGGATTGAACGTAGCATTATAAGTTATGGACTTAACAGATACTGAATATGAAGTGGTTTTTTCTTGAGAAGGTCCATTTCCTATGTTTATATAATCATTCTCAGAAGCCTCTGGAATATACCAACCAGCAGGAACCATATCATTTACAGTATATGAGCCTTCTGGGTCGATGGGATAAGCATTACCATAAGGCCCTTTACTACCAGCTATACCTTTATCCCCTCCTTCTCCTGGCTTCATATTCAATTGTATATTCTGAATATTTAAAGTTCCCAAATTATATTGAACTCCAACAGCAGTATATCCAGGACCCCCATTACCAAAAGTCTTTTTTTCCCCTTTTGCAGCCCTAACCTCAATTTTACCTACAGTACTATTAAGTGATAAATTCCCTGTAATTAAAACATTCGCAGTTGCTCCATTCACTAATATACCTAAAGCAGTAGAGGCTGCACCCGTTTGATCACTTATCAATGTATACCCATTCAAGTTCAGAGTTATAGATCCACCTGTAATCGTTATTGATTGATTGATTGTAACATCACCATTCAAAGTCACAGTATTCCCACTAACTGAGGCATGTTCTCCTAAAATAGCCTGCAAGTCAGAAGCAGATGCCACATCTGCAGCTCTCCCTTCTAGGTATCCGATCATTACCATTACTGGTACCAGCCACCATTTTATTCGCTTTATCATTATTTTCGCTTTTTGAACCAGATGGAAATACATAGTCCATTCGGCAATTGTTATACTTCAAATGAACAATCAGAAAAAGTACAGTCAGCCTTTCTGATGCTCCTCTTCTACTCAAACACCAACTCCAACTCATCCAACAACAACACGCTACTCGTACTGCCTGTAAAGTAATCGCCATACTTACTGGCTGAAGCGACGATCAATATATATGTTGGTTTTGTTGTTTGATCACGATATTCCATGTCGATGCGGAACTGGGTGTAATCTTTGACAGTTTCACCCTGAACCAGCTGACCGAAGGCGAGCAGATTCTCATTGTTCCAGGTCAGGTCGACAAATGTTCCGGTATTCGTATTGACAGGGAACGGAGATGTCCAGCCGGAAAACAAAGCCATATAAATATGGCAAGAATCCTTACGCCCTTCCAGCTCCTTATACGGATCTTTCGCTTTATCGATGGTACCGGAATTGTATTTATAATAGCCACGCAAAGCAGACGGACGACCCGTATACGGACGACCGAAATTCAACGAAGCACCACTCAGCCCTTCAACCTTACCAAAAGTCCCGGTATACAAACTACCGGCAGCAAACACACCGGCTACCGTTTTACTTTCCAGACGAGCAGCTTTCCCCTTTACGACATCACTGGTTTCCGGAGAAGTCGGATTCGCTTCACCTACGGCATTCGAGCCTTTGTTTCCTGAATCCCAGAAATAATTCTCCGGAGTCAGATCGAGGTCGGCATACCAGCTTTTGCCATCTTTAAACCAATCGTCCAACGAGAGGTTCGGCACCAACTCCACCGCCTCCGTCGTAAATGTTTTGATATCCTCGGATGCACCGTCCACCGTTAACTGATATTCATACTCCATAGCCGGTTTAAGATGCGTAAAGACCAACGTGAAGTTTCCTTCTTCATCTATCTCTATTTCACTGGAAAGCACTTCCTCCCAGCCTTCTTCCGAATCAGCCTTTGTCTCCGCCTGCGGTTTACCTCGATAGCGAGCCGAAACCTGCCCGGTCAATGTCTTACCCGTCACAACCGCCCGCTTTGCCCATGCCGACAAAGAGGTAAACGACATTCCGGCAGGCGGATACGCCACACTCACGGTCCATTCTTCCGTTTCATCAAAAGCGGATACCTGGAAAATACGAGGACGGGTAAAATCGGTTACCTCCGACGGTTCGGGTGTCGTTTTTGCAATGCTGCTACCTAACTGGAAGGTCTCTATTTTCACATTACGTAAAGAAGGCTGGGCTGTTGAATCCACATATATAATTACATTATGCGTATCAGCATCGATCAGGGAAGCCCCCAGCTGGTTTGCAACAGTTACTTTACGCAGTATATCATGTACCACCGTCACTTTCCAAGGATAATCCTGATACAAACGAAGCAGAAAAGAAACCGGTTTCTTAAAGTTCATTCGCGTATTGACCGTCTCGGGCAAACTGTCAACCGACACAAATCCGGTATCCGGGAAATGGCGGAAGTCTTTGCAAGCTATAGAATCCGGTATAACGGTCATACCCGAAGTAACGACCAGCTTTTCCACTCTCAGGTCCCTCAGGTCCAATGTATCCGCCACCTTTACAGAGACGGAAGCCGAAGTCTTATCGATCTTTACCGAAGTCTGTCCTTCAACGGCAAACTCTTCGATAATCCCTTCGATGGTAGGATAAGGCAGATCGTTTTCCACACAGCCTGTCAGCAGCAGACCTACTAAAAAACACCAGATACTATTTCTTCCCTTCATGCCCTGTTTTTACAAATAAAAAACAATACCTAAATCGATCGACAACAGATTGATCTTGAAATTAGCGGAACTTGCCGTGCGTTTCCCTTTATATACCTGATCTTTTGTCTGATCATACCAGTTGAAGTTCAAACCTGCCACACTAACCGAAGCCTCAGCTGCCACATAATCGTTAATAAAGACAGTCAGACCGGGAGCCACACCGATATTCAGGTTATGCTTTAACTGATACATACCGGAAAGATCGATTCCTGTACCTGAGCTACTGTTACTTTCTGAATAACCATACGACACACGCGCCTCATTAAACAATCCGAAACGCTTGCTGTCTCCCAGATTCAAATAGGTACGGAGAAAGATCGCCGCCGTATATGTATTGGATACAGACTTAAAATTATCGACATCAAAGCTCAGATCGTCACCCAGTTCCAGAGATATATTACCTATATCCGTATTGGTACGGGAATAGGAAAAGCGACCACCGATACTAATATTGTCGCGAATAAAATAACTCACCAACGGAGTCACCTTAAAGGTATACCCTTCGCTATTAATATCCTTCAACACAGATAAAAACTCAAAGTTTTCATCCACATGTTCGCTATAGGAAAACGTAGTACCAACCATCCATTGCCCTTTCGGGATAAAAGTTTTCATCAGAATACCCCGGTCATACTTGTTCTCCTTTGCCTTCGCCGGCAATACAGAACAACATATCAACAATATGGTAAGGGATAAGAGTTGTTTCATATTTGTTATTTAAAAGATTTCTCGTTATAATCAAAACCAAGTTCAAACTCATCGATATACAGCTTACTACCTTCCCCTCCTGTAAAGTAATCGCCATACTTACTTGCTGATGCCACGATCAAAATATATGAAGGCTTTCTATTAGTGTCCCGATATTTGATATCAATTTCAAACTTCTCATATTCTGTCATACCTGTACGGCTAGCTTCAGCTTCACTCAACTCACCATAAGCTAATATACTTGTATTATTTGTAGATAAATCGACAAATTGTCCTTTCTGTGTATTGACAGCGAACGGGGCAGTCCAGTCACATAAAACAATATATATACTACACTTATCCATCGAACCTTTTTGTAATTCCTTATACCCCCCTTGATCCACTTTTTGGGGAATATATCTATAATAACCTGTCAATTTTGTCGGACGACCTGTATACTGACGACCGAAATCAAGCTCTGCACCAGGATTTGTCGGATCCATTATAGCCTGTATAAAAGAGCCTGTATAAATATTTCCGGCAGCAAAAGCTCCAATACCTATAACAGTAGCCATTTCAGAATGAAGATAAGCTGCTTTTCCTTTTACAACAACATCCGAAACGCCTTCCGTTGGAGTTTTTTTAGCTTTCACTGCCCCTCCATTACCGGAATCCCAATAAGCATTATTCTGGTTAGCATTGGGATATACAATACCACCACTTTCACACCAATCATCAAAACTCAAATTAGGTACAATCGGTGTATCTTCTGTTGTAAATAGAGTAGATTCGCTTTGGTTCAGATTACCTTCTTCACCAGAAACTAAATAATACTCATACTCAGTATTCGCCTCCAAACCTATTACCAAAGCCGTCACATCACCTGTTGAAGGATTAACCTGTACATTATCAACAGCCTTGAAATCGCTTTCCCCTGTTTTCCGGAACATAAACACCTGCCCTACTTCATCTGCCGAGTACCCCTTCAATGTTGCAAATTTAGCCCATTTGATAGGATCATCCACACTGACTTTAACATCCGGACGAATTTCAAAAGAGAATGTCACTGACACTTCCTGATCGATCTGATCCAAAAGTTCTAATGTAAAAGTATGAATTCCGACCTTTAAGCCATTCGGTTCAAGCTTAGATATCAAAGTCTGAAAATCAAGTTCAAATAAGCCAGCATCTTGCGATTCTTCTCCTAATAAAGGAAATCCGATATTTTTCAGCAATGCCTGTTCTGACGACGATAAATTCACTAAATCAAACACCGGCATAGTAGACAATTGATAAGAATCAGCTTTTACCTTCAGCGATTTAATTCCAGCCGGAGCATAAAGCGAGAGATTAGCTTTAGGTATTTCAGGTTTTCCTATTTTATAAATGATCTTATTATTTTCATCAAAACCTTTTAATTTTAAAGAAGGTACTCCTTTTCCAAACAAATCTTCTTCTTTAATAAAGATATTATAAGTAACTTCTTTATTACTATCGTCCACTTCAATAGAGAAATCGCCTCCAGCCTCTTCATCTTCTTCTGGCGGTGTCGGATTCGCTAACTTAAAATGAAATACATAATGATAGCGTGGTTCAATATCCGCATGAACCTGCTGCAAAGTAAACTTATTTCCATCATTATTTGTCAAAGATAAACGAGTTGTCAGTTTTTCCGGAGAAAAATAACCAGCTCGATATTCATCCCTTGTATACAACAATTCACCGGAAACATTACTGACCTTTGTTTCATAGTTTATAAAATGTTCTTTCACATCATCACTATAGGTTACCGATACCTTGGTATTGGCTATCTGACAAGTAACCTTTACCTGTGTGATCTCACCTGCTTTTATAGAAACCTCTTCCCTCCCTGTATAGAAAGGGGATTCCCAAGAAGCCTCCCCTGAATGATTCGAACGGACAGCTATAACATAATCACCTTCCGGTAAAACCACCTTTTGTCCTTTTAAATCAGTCAAAAAGTCCTTATATGTTTTTACAGTATCTTCTTCTCCTGACAAAATATCAACCCGTAACGATTCAAAAACCACTTCATGTGTAGCCTTGGTTAATAACGTCTGGTCCTCTTCTACATTTAATAAAAGCGTTCCTACCGGATTGTATTTATCTTCATTACAGGCAAAAACAAGACAAACACATATTATAATATATAAACAACTTCTCAAACGTTTCATATCTTCCTATTTTGACAACTTGACAACTAATGTTTTTGATGCAGATTGTTTTTTCTCGTCTGTTGCTTTTATTGTAAACTTATATTCTCCAGGATCCAATATAGCAATCAAAGGCATGAAACTTGATATATCAAATACAGTCGATGTTATTCCTTTATTCGGTATATCCAATTTTAGATCCCTCAATACTTTTTCCTGTTTAGATGTTAAATTGCACATATCAAAAGAACTTCCCAATCCAAGTTCATCCAATAAAGGTTTCAATACATCAGACGAAATTGTTACCTGTAAAGAAGCTAATTTACCCGGAGTAGAGATTGCAATACGAACCTTTTTATTTTCTGCATTTGATGGAGTTAATTTAACGGGATCACCCATATCAAATCCATCACCTTTTATTGTAGGCTTAGCGGTAGAATCTCCTCCCGTATTATCATCACCGTCACCGGTACCATCATCTCCACCCGGTGTATCCGGCTTATCCGATTCCTCAAAGTGTGACGGTACTTCAATGATATAATCCTTCTCGATCAGAGACACATCAATTTTGATAACAGGCGCATTCACAGGGACATCCGGCACATTGGGATCATCACCGTCATCGGGATCGTCCGGATCATCGGGTTCTTCCGGTTCTTCCGAATCGTCACCACCTCCTCCATGATCAGGATCACCATCCGGCACAGTCGGAACTGTACCCAATTCGATCAGTACGTTGTTATGATTCAATATCTGATCATCTTTCGAAAAGTCATGCGAATACGTATGTACGGTATTATCGTGCGTAGTAGCATACATGGTAAAACGTAATGTACCTGTATTCTTCAAGTAAGCAATGCGGGCTTCATCTTTCTTGAGTGTTAGCACACCGACACCATTATCGATAACGATGGAATAATCTTCTTTAAACTGTGAATAAAACTCGTCCGAGCAAGCAAACTGTACCTTTTTATTCTGAAGGTTACATTGAGCAACCACCTTTGCCACCTCTTTTTCAGTAACCTTACAAACCGTATCACCTGCATAATAAGGAGAGTTGAAACCGGCATTCAGGTCCGATCCCATAGCTGCCCGAACAGAATATGTACCGACAGGCAACAACAAACCGCCTTCATCTCTCATAGCGGCATACGATTCATAATATTTTACCGTTTCACCCAAACTGTCGGCAATAGTTATAGAGAAATTATCAGGATTCAACAAATCCTCTTCCCCATCATCATCCCCCTTTGTATTAGGAGCTTTCGCTTCTTTCTCTGCCTTCACTTCCAGATCCAGCAGACCCACATTTTCATATGAGGGAGTTTCTTTATCCGAATCTTTTCCTCCCAACAGGTCTTTCTTCATTTCGCATGAAAAAAGAAAAGGAAGAAGAAACAAAACAATTGTAAGTATACGTATGTATTTCATTTTATTCCTGATCAATAAGCGTTACTGTTCGTAAGGATAGTTTTTCAGGGGTTTCACCTGCATCCAGATTAATGATATAATATTCGCCTAACTTCGGAGAAGTAGCCGGATTATTATCATCATTCTTTACACGATAAGTACGTTCGGGATACCACTTATCATCACCCAAACGGACTTTTACCTTTACCACTAATTCATCGCAAGCGTCTATGAAATAACCTACATCCGTCTTTTCTTTCGAGAACGTCCAGTCGGCTACCCCGTTAGAGACTTTCACTTCGTAATCATAGTTATTCGGCTGTTCTTCCAGCTTCTTTTTGAATTGCTCGGAGAGAACCAGTTCAACACCGATACTCTGAAACGTACATTTCAAAGCGACATTAGTCGTTGTCTTTTCTTCAATAACAAACTCCTGCTGTTCTACAAAATAAGGCTTGTCGGAAACTTTCGTTTCTCCCAATTTATAGGAACTGGCAATCGCTGAATAATCTCCACAAGGAAGAATCAACGGAAGACCGGCTGCTTTCATATCAGTGAAAGTATCAAACTCTTTCACTACTGCACCGTTCTCATCCAGGATTCCGACATAAAAATTATCTGCCTCTATATCGGTAAAGTCCGCACTCTTCGTAATCACCGGAATAGTAATCTGCGTAGGAGTGTTATTCTTTAAACTCAATCCACCTGTACCATCGACATAAGACGATTGGTTCATTTCCGCATCTTCACCGCAGGATGTAAAAGCGGTGAAGAGAGGGAATAGTAAGGTGTATAATAATATCTTTTTCATATTTTGATTATTCGTATATTAATGAAACATCATCTACAGTAAGAATACTACCAATATGACGAGAATCACCATAACCTCCAAATGCTCCTTTACTTCCTTGTACATCAAGCGTAGCTGGTGAAGCAGCATCAGTTGACAAAAATACAATAGTCATTTTTACTGCTTTTTTCATTATAGAGTATTCAACAGGTATAATAGCTTCTGCATATTCATCTGTAGCTGTTTTTATTATCAGTTCACCATATCCAACAGAAGAATTATCTTCTGACCATAATTGAACATAAGCTTTACTTGTCTCGTTATTATAAGAGTAAAATTTATAATAAAATCTTACTCCGGAAGGACGGGTTGAAAATGGTTTGCCAAAAGACTCTTTGTGGCTACCAAGGTCATAATCTCCAACATACAACATACCTGCCGTTCTATATGCTACAGGATGATTTCCATCAACCCAAGTATTCTTTCCCCAACCCACAGTTGCTATTTCCATCGCATTATCAGCCTCAAAAGCAACGATATTAAAAGTTTTTCCACCAAATCTATTCATATGATTTGTTGCTGTATAATTTATTTCTTTTGTTGGAACTACCCCCGGATAGGCTGCATAATACCATGAACTACTACCTTTGGGTTGAGTAGTTGTCCTATTTGATGTATTCCACCAACCTGTAGAGACCTCTTTAAAAGGGTAAAAAGCATAAATATTCATTCCCCCTATACCAGCTTCCTCCCATACCTTCTCACTCGAATACTCTTCAAAGCCTGCATTCGGAATATAATAAACAGGATTTTCAGTTGTTACGGTTACTTCTTTCCGATATTTATCATTATAAATGACACAAAGATCATATTTCGTATTCGGCTCTAACCCTATAAGGGTAGTCTTATAGATAGTACTTCCTTGTGCTTCTTTTATCAAACCGGGCGATTCCATGTTAAGCCAGCTCCCAGTACCACTTACACGATACTGAAATCTCAACTTCTTTGAATTTCCGTTTTTTATATCTGTACGCAATACAATTCGTTTCGCAAATGCAGCTCCATCATCCGTTAAAAAATCAAATTCGGGAGCATTTACTTTTATCGTATAAGGTTGCTGATTTTCAGAAGTCTGACCATTATTATCTTTCAAACTAAAGGAGAAACCATAATCAGTGAAACTATTTTCTTCAGCAGTCAAACCTTCCGTAAATTGTTTGGGGAATGTAACTGTTGCAGACGTATTTTGTACATCCAGTTTGATACCATAATCTGCCTCAAGTTTAGAGACACCTTCATCCGTAAATATATACTCCTGAGTGACAGCATCATGGAGAACAACAAACTTTGTTTCATTCACATTAATGCCACCTTCCATAGAGACTGATGCTACACACTCTTTAGACAGAGGTTCACCTTCCACTATTTCCATTTCCGGGAAACCCTCAAAATCAACAATAGGCAAGGAGCTTGCTTGTACATTTACTTTCAACACTAATGGATACGGATCTGTCTGTTGCTCTTTTCCTGTGGCATCCGTCCCATAGAAATGGAATGTGTACAGAGTTGTTCCCTCTAACGGAGCTTTCAAGTTGCGAATAGCATCTTTCAAATTCAAGGCTCCTGTTTTTCTAATCTTTGAAAGATTCGAATTTTCAATACCTTCTACATCCCAATTAAAGTGAGCTTCCAATGCGGCTTCTACACCTTCGATTGTTGTTAAATCAAAAATAGTTGCATCTTCTTCATCCATTGTATCCGGCCAATATTTAATATACAAATGACCTATACCACCAGGCATACCAAAACCGATGGATAAATCGGTTGTAAATGTGCTTGTCTTAACCGTCAATTCATCTCCATTTTTAAACTTAGCAGGAATCAGCGTCGGCTCCTTAAACGGCTTCCACATAAAATCCGGAATCTCCGTCGTCATCGTCACTTCCTCCATCGTATCATCCAATACAATATCCAGCCCGATTCCATCCAGCGCCTCCCCGTCCGTCTTAAACACCAGACGGACATTCTGTCGGCGTTCCAGCTTCAATGCAGTCGGTACGTAATATGTTTTCTCCGTCTCTTCAGTTATTTTCTTCAGTTTGATACCGATAGCGATATCCGTTCCGTCCTTGTCCACCTGCATATATGCCGGACGCGTTTCGCCTCTGGTAATCTCCAAATCGGCAGTCGTATACGAAGAACTCAGCAAAACCGTATACTCTGAATACGCTTCCTTAAAATCGTCGGTATATTCAGCCGTGATCCGTGCATTCCCCAATGTCGCCGTCACCTCCAGCGGTGTACTCATCCCCTCTTTTACGGTAAAGGCAGTACTCCCCTCAAAATAAGGATTCTCGAATTCAGCAGGAAGGTTATTGCCTTTGGAGGCAACTATTGTGTAGGCACCTTCGGGGAGTTCGATCTCGGAGGGCATTTTGTCAAAGCGGTCGTATGATTTTACTGTGTCTTTATCGGTGACGATACGGATCTGGTAATCCTCTACGGTCAGGAATTTCTCAAACTCATCCGAAACAGCCTTTGTCAGATTCGAGTTCACTCCTTTCTTCAGGGAGGTTGTATCGGCAGTCAAACTTAAACGGAGCTTTCCCGAATGGGCGGAAGAACCGTCTTTCTGGTCATCACAAGCAAACGAACCTATTATTAATACAGAAATATATGCAAATAATGCCATAGTTCTTGCAGAACCATGTCTTTTCTTTATTTCCATCCCTCTCATCTACCTATTTTATGGTTATTTGTTCAACCTTATTTAATACTAGCTATTTATACGCACTTTTAACCGGATGCAAAGTAACATTGAAATCCAAGATCCCGCAAGGTCTATTTATGCGATTATGTGTTCTTTTTTTTAGATATGCACCTAATCGTATTCACCTATTTAGTTATTTATATGTTAAATCAGTGGAGAAAGAGGCATGCCAAGGTGTTCTATTTATAAGAATACAGGTCAGCCATTGAAAAATAATACATACATTTGCAAAGAGAAAAACAGAGAGAGATGGACACAAATATACCCAAGGAGCTACCCAAATTAGACATTCCGGAAGACTGGATTGTGGGGACGGATATCAGCAAGGAAATACTAAGTATGTATACCAATTTCCCTTGCCGGTTGAAGGCCGGTATCTTTGTGCTTTGTATGCAGGGAGAAATTGAGGCTTCGATCGATACGACCGGCTACCAGGTCAAAGCAAACGACTTCGTGATTATCCTCCCCGGCAGTATCCTCCAGATACACAGGGTGGAAGGCGACTTGAAGATCTATTTTATCGGCTATTCATCACAGTTTATCACCTATGCCAATATCGTTAAACCGACTCTCGATATCTTTTACACAATAAAGACTAACCCGGTGATTTCACTGAAAGAAGAGATCGCCCAACTCTTCAGCGAACATTTTGCACTCCTGGCAAAAACCTATCTGACCTACTATGGAAAGATCAACAAGGAAATTATTAAACACATGCTCTTCACACTGGTTCACGGGCTGGGAGAACTATATAAGGATATCAAAATAACAAAAACTATCACAGGGAAAAGCGAAAGAATAGCAAACGACTTCTCAAAACTCGTCATGCAACATTACGCAACAGAGCGCAGTGTCGCTTTCTATGCCAACGAGTTAGGTATCACACAAGCCCACCTGAGCACGACTGTCCGCCAGGTTACCGGAAAGACTTGCCTGGAGATCATCGCCTCGATGGTTATCATGGATGCCAAAGCACAATTGAAGTCGACAAACACCAGCATTCAAAATATTGCCTACTCGCTGAATTTTACGAATATGTCTTTTTTCGGAAAATACTTCAAACGGCATGTCGGCGTAGGGCCACTGGAGTATAGAAATAGCTGAAGTTCTGCAAGAACTCACTCCTTTTTGTTTTTTTTGACGGAATTGCATTCATGCATTCACAAAAGAGCATATAACATTCACACATAACGATTTATAATATGAATGCACTTCGGAAAAATGCATTCATACATGGGTTCATTATGCCTTCATCCGAAAGTTATTCCGGGTCGATATTCGACTCGATTACCAAAGGGCCCGTTTCAGGTTCATCCTTCCTGACCGGGCGGGTATAGATCGACATGTGACGCGTGCCACCTTCTTCGAGCGTGCCTTCTTCCACAAAACCGGCCAGCTCTTTCCGAGCCGTATAATCCGAGCAACCGTTCAGGCTGCGGTATTTGAGAACGGTGATGTAAGGATGCCGATCCATGTACCATTGCAGGCGACGGTATTTTTCTTCGTCGCTGAAAGTCCGGCATTTCTCCTCCCGGATACGGGAGAGAGGCATCGTTTTCAGTCTGTCTTTCAAGGCCTGGCAACAACGGAAGTTCACATTTTTGAAGTGCACCGACTCGCTACGCAGCTCCTTCTTATCCATCACCGGACGCGACTTGAGCGAAACGCTGAAAAAGCCCAATCCCTCGATCTCCACATTATTTCCTCCCTGCAGGTTTTCCGCTACCAGATCGGTTATCAATTTCAAAGCACCCGAAATATCCGCTTCCGAAAAGGTGGAACGATCTTTCCCATACCGCATCAAATCTCTGATACTATACGTTTTATACGGGATGAGACGCGGATGGAGCAGCTTCTTCCCACCACTTCCCTTCGGATCCGGATTTTCTTCCATTCTGTATCTGGCTTCCATACTACTACTATTTACAGGTTAACTCACTAGATATTATTGTTTATGTCGGCACTTCTTATTCTTTCGGCAGTTGGCAAAAGAATATTCGACTATTGTCAAAAGATTATTTGCCAGCTGTCGAAAGATCTTTTGCCTGTTAGCGAACGAATAAGAAGTCGGCATCTAAGATATAAAAAGTAAGCATATAAACCATAAAATACAACGACTTATTTCTTAGACGCGGACAGAGTAAATAGTGGGTAAGTATCGGCCAAAATGCTTTTAAAACAAGCACATAGGCATGTATATTTGTCTCAGAACATCTAAAAAACATGATATATGGAAGCTACTATCTACAAAACAACCGGCAAGAAAATGAAAAAGATCGCGTTAACCGCCTTGTTGGAGGGGATGCGTACGGAGCAAAAACAGATTCCGGTAACTGCTTTCCGCAACAGTCTGAATTATTGCATGCCGGAAAGTCAGCCGACCTATGCGGAGAAACTTCCGGTGGCCATTTTCAGCGGTGTTTACCGGGAGGAATCCGGCAGTGCAGCCATCCGGAAGTATAACGGTATCATCTTGGTAGAAATAAATGGGCTGGCAAGTCGCCCGGAAGCAGACGGATTACGGAAGCAAGCAACGGAAATATTGCAAACAATGGCAGCGATTATCGGTTCAAGCGGCAAAAGCGTAAAAATACTGACTCGTTTCACGCTGCCCGATGGTTCATTGCCACAGGAAGAAGAGTCAATCCGCTTATTTCATGCCCATGCGTATCGCCGGGCTGCCATTTTCTATGGGGAACAATTACAGAGGAGCATTACCCCGACCTCGCCGTTGCCATCGAAAGGGATGCGCTACACGCTCGATCCCGACCTTTATTACAACCCTGACGCACTCGCTATCCGTATGCCGCAGCCACAGCAGGAACCGGACGAATCTGCCATGAAGGAGAAGCCGGAAAACAAACCCGATCCGCTCCACCGCCTGATGCCGGGATACGAACGTTATCAGGTTATCGCCCGCCTGTATAATGTGGCACTCAAAAACACGTTGCACACAACACCTGTTCCCGATGCAAAGGCCGACAAGCAGCCGTTTCTGGTGAATCTGGGCGAGCATTGCTTCCGTTGCGGGATACCGGAAGAGGATGCCGTACGCTGGACGTTGCTGCATACGGGGTTGCGGGGGTTCGAACCGGAACTGAGGGATACCTTGCGCACTTGTTATCTGCTGGGGAAGAATTTCGGCAACAGGCCGGGATTGTCGAACGGACAGATCCTGATGGCACAACTGGACGACTTCATGCACCGCCGCTATGAGTTCCGGCGCAACAAACTGAAAGGGGGGATGGAATACAGGGAGCAGTGTTCGTTCTGTTTCCATTTCCGCCCGGTCACCGACGAAGTGGTCAACACGATCAGCATACAGGCACAAAAAGAAGGGATAGAATTATGGGACAGGGATGTGAAACGGTTTATTTTTTCCACACGAACACCGCATTTCAATCCGTTGGAGGCTTATCTCGGCAATCTGCCGGAATGGGATGGGACAGACAGGATACACGCACTTGCCGGTACGCTGCCTACCCGAAACGAGAACTGGCGGGATCGGTTTTATGTCTGGTTTCTGGGAATGGTGGCCCAATGGAGACAGATGGACCGGATGCACGGAAACAGTGTGGTTCCGCTACTGGTAGGCCCGCAGGGATGCGGTAAATCGACCTGGGCACGGGCTATTCTTCCACCGGAGCTACGCGAATATTATGCCGAGAGCCTCGACTTCAGCAGCAAGAGAGAGGCGGAACTGGCACTGGGACGCTTTGCATTGATTAACCTGGATGAGTTCGACTCGATCAACAGCAACCAGCAGGCTTTCCTGAAACATTTGTTGCAAAAACCGGAAGTGAAAATACGTCGTCCTTACGGGCAAAGTATCTGTACGCAACAACGTTACGGCACTTTCATCGCGACCTGCAACAACACCGATTTGCTGACCGACCCGACCGGCAGCCGCCGTTTTATCTGTGTAGAAATGGACGGGCGGATCGACAACCGGCAATCCATCTGCTACGAGCAGTTATATGCACAGGCAATGACGGCATTGAATAATGGCGAACGGTATTGGTTTACGCATGAGGAAGAGATCCGTATCATGCAGGACAACCGGAGTTTCCAGCAGTCGACCCCGGAGGAGCAGTTTTTCTTCCAGTACTATCGCCAGCCGGAGGAGGGAGAAAAAGGACAGTGGCTTCCGGCCATCGAAATCCTACTCGATATACAAAAGCAGAGCGGCATGCATATCAGCAAAACAAACATGGCCATCTTCGGACGTATCCTGCAAAAGAACGGGATTGCTAAAAAACATACCGCAAAAGGAAATATATGGTACGTAATGAAGGCATAAATGAATGATATTTAGTGGAAATGAACCCGGTTCGTACAACCGGGTTCATAATACAACCCGCTGATTGCAAGAATATTAATACCCAACATGAACCTTATGAATGATATTTCCCGGAAAACGTCTATTGATTGTCCGGTATAGGCTGTAAATCGAAAGCCAATCCCAAAGCCGACACAATACGAATAAAGCTGGACAACTGCATATCCGTTTCCCCTTTCTCTATCTTTGCGATATATGAACGTTCTTTCCCTACTCTGTCCGCCAACTCTTTCTGGGTTAGTTTTAACTCCTTCCGGCGGTCACGAAGCATTTCTACAATCCCCAGCTCTCTCTGTCGAGATTACGATAATTGATAGCTTCTGCCAGGTGGCGGGCTTCTATCTTTTCGGAGTCGTCGAGATCGGCGATGGTACGGGAGACTTTCAGGATACGGTCGTAGGCACGTGCGGATAGGCTCAGGCGCTGCATGGCCGTCTTAAGCAGAGCCAGTCCGGCAGCATCGGGAACGGCATAAGTATGCAAGAGCTGGGTACTCATCTGGGCATTGCAATAAATCCCTTCATGACCGGCAAAACGTTTCTCCTGGACAGAACGCGCTTTGATCACCCGTTCCCGTACATCAGCACTCGGCTCGGAAGGACGTTGTTCGGAGATCTTTTCAAAAGGAACAGGGACGATCTCTACCTGTATATCTATCCGGTCCAGCAGTGGGCCGGAAACACGGTTCATATACTTCTGAACTGCACCCGGAGGACAAAGGCAGGGGCGATCGGGATGATTATAGTAGCCGCACGGGCACGGGTTCATAGAAGCTACCAACATAAAGCTGGCCGGATAATCGACCGAAAAACGGGCACGCGAAACCGTAATCTTCCGGTCTTCCAACGGCTGGCGCATTACCTCCAGGACACTCCGGTTAAACTCCGGCAACTCATCCAGGAAAAGCACACCGTTATGTGCTAGACTCACTTCTCCCGGCTGCGGATAAGCTCCGCCTCCCACCATGGCCACATTCGAAATAGTATGATGCGGTGAACGGAACGGACGTTGCACCATCAAGGAAGTCTCCACCCCTATCTTCCCGGCAACGGAATGGATCTTTGTCGTTTCGAGAGACTCATGCAAGGAAAAAGGCGGAAGAATAGTAGACAGGCGTTTTGCCAGCATCGACTTTCCACTACCCGGAGGCCCGATCATAATCAAATTATGTCCACCGGCTGCGGCTACTTCCAACGCACGCTTCACATTTTCCTGCCCCCGTACATCGGAGAAATCGAATTCAAACTGTTGCTGACGGGCGTAAAACTCTTCCCGCGTATTAACGACAGTCGGCTGCAAATCCCGTTTACCTGCAATAAATTCGATTACCTCTTTGATATTCAAAGCCCCATAAACATCCAGGTCGTTGACCACAGCCGCCTCACGGGCATTCTGTTTTGGAAGGATAAACCCTTTAAACCCTTCTTCCCTCGCCTTAATCGCTATGGGGAGAACCCCTTTTACCGGTTGGAGGCTACCGTCCAGTGACAATTCCCCCATCAACAGAAAGCGATCCAGCCGTGAAACATCCAACTCCTCGGCCGCAGCCAATATACTGATAGCTAATGGCAGGTCGTACGACGAACCTTCCTTGCGGATATCGGCCGGTGCCATATTAACAACGATACGGTTACGGGGAAATTTGTATCCGCTCACCTGGAGGGCAGAAATAATACGTTCGTGACTTTCGCGTACAGCGACATCGGGAAGGCCTACCAGAAAGAACTGGATACCTTTTGTACAATTCACCTCAATGGTTACGATGGTTGCAGAAATGCCCTGCACGGCAGCAGCATAAGATTTTACTAACATAATTAAAAGGTTTTGATTGGAAATTTAAATTCGTTTATCTTATCATTCTACCAGTTTTTCTAGTGTTTGTTCTATTTCCAGCCCATTGTCCGTCTTCAAGATGATCTTACCTTCTTCATCGATCAGGAAACAACGGGGAAGTGCATTTACATTATACAGATCGACCAGCATAGTGGCTTGGCCTGCAGAGTCAGTTACCAGGTTCCAGTCGATACTGTCTTTTGCCAGCAGTTTACGGACTTCCCGGGGATCATCATCCAGGCTGACCAGCAGCATTTCAACTTTATCTTTCGGATATTTCACCGCTACCTTATCCAAAAACAAATCTTCCGTCTGGCACATATCGCACCACGGAGCTGTAAAAGCCAATAACAGATAACGTTTCGGGAAAGAGTCCAAGCTTACGGTCTGACCATAAATATTCTTTACACTAAATCCCGGAGCTTCGGCACCCAGCGAAGTACGTTGCGCCTTAGCACTGTATTCCTGTAGTTTACGGATCAAATAAAAATCGTTCAGCTTAGGACTCAACACCGCCAGCAGTTCATCCATCTTACGGGTATCGTCCGGGTTCATAAAGAAATACTGCAACAATACTGCGGAAGCTTCTTCATCGGGATGTTCCTGAATATAGGCCTGTGCACGTTCGCTCAACGAATGACTTACATTCGTCAGGCGGGAAGGAAGATCCGTCTCTTCGATTGTATTCGTATGACTACTTTTATTATTCAGGATATTGACCAGGTCGGCCTGTTCCTTCAATAAAGGAGCAACCCCCTTGCGGAAATTCGTCAGCTGGTCGTTGATACGTCCACCTTTCACCTGCAACAGAGAAGGATAAAGAGCGTCGCCGGTAATGGTCACTTTCTCACCGGGTATCAGGTAAGCAGTAGTCCAGCGTTTCTTATGATCGAAAAAGATAGTAACGGTATTGAAGTCACCTTCACTCCGCTTTAAGGAGAACTGTCCGGGTTTTTCGCAGGTAATGGTGTCGACTACTTTATAACTGTCATTCTCAAAAACGGCATATAGCGCCTCATCTTCCAGATTAGACAATTTGCCTTCAATCCGGTAAGGAACGCCCCCGCCACATGATGACAAGAACAATACGACTCCGAAAAACAGTAATAAACGTTTAATCATTATACCTTAAAACCCCACATTAACAGATAATTTGCGGTAAAGATAACAATAGAATTTAAATTATGCTAACATTTATGATAAAATTAATTCAGATATATAAAAAAAGCGTAGAACAAATGTTCTACGCTTTTCGATAGCTTTATTCTTAACCGTTGATAAAAAATTACCTTCGGTAGGAAAATTACAATTTCGGACCAGCAGCAACCAAAGCTTTACCAGCTTCGTTTCCAGTGAACTTAGCAAAGTTCTTGATGAAACGACCTGCCAGGTCTTTTGCTTTTTCATCCCACTGAGCAGCGTCAGCGTAAGTGTCGCGAGGATCAAGGATCTTCGGATCAACGTTCGGCAATTCTGTCGGAACAACGAAGTCGAAGTAAGGAATAACCTTAGTCGGAGCTTTGTCGATAGAACCATCCAGGATAGCGTCGATGATACCTCTTGTATCTTTGATAGAGATACGTTTGCCTGAGCCATTCCATCCAGTGTTAACCAGATAAGCCTTAGCACCGGTCATTTCCATTTTCTTAACCAATTCTTCGCCGTATTTAGTCGGGTGCAATGACAAGAAAGCAGCACCGAAACAAGCAGAGAATGTAGGAGTCGGTTCAGTGATACCACGTTCTGTACCAGCCAATTTAGCTGTGAAACCAGACAGGAAGTAATACTGAGTCTGTTCCGGGTTCAGGATAGATACCGGAGGCAATACACCGAATGCATCAGCAGACAGGAAGATAACCTGTTTTGCGTGCGGGCCTTTAGATACCGGCTTAACGATGTTTTCGATATGATAGATCGGATAAGAAACACGAGTGTTTTCTGTTACGCTCTTATCTGCGAAATCGATTGTACCGTCAGCAGCAACTGTTACGTTTTCCAACAGAGCGTCGCGTTTGATAGCGTTGTAGATATCCGGTTCGCTTTCCTTGTCCAGGTTGATAACCTTAGCATAGCAACCACCTTCGTAGTTGAATACACCTTCGTTATCCCATCCGTGTTCGTCATCACCGATCAACAGACGTTTCGGGTCAGTTGACAAAGTAGTCTTACCTGTACCAGACAGACCGAAGAAGATAGCTGAGCTAGTTCCTTCTTTATCTGTGTTAGCAGAGCAGTGCATAGAAGCGATACCACGAAGCGGGTTCATGTAGTTCATGATAGAGAACATACCTTTCTTCATTTCACCACCGTACCAAGTGTTCAGGATAACCTGTTCTTTAGTCTTCAGGTTGAAAACTGTAGCAGTTTCAGAGTTCAGACCCAGTTCTTTGTAGTTGTCAACTTTAGCTTTAGAAGCGTTGAAGCAAACGAAATCAGGTTCACCGTAGTTAGCCAGTTCTTCAGCTGTCGGACGGATGAACATGTTAGTTACGAAATGTGCCTGCCAAGCTACTTCCATGATGAAACGAACTTTCATACGAGTTGCTTCGTTTGCACCGCAGAATGTATCGACAACGAACAGACGTTTGCCTGACAATTCTTTTACAGCTTTAGCTTTCAGATCAGCCCATGCTTCTTCAGTACAAGGCTTGTTATCGTTTTTATATTCTTCAGAAGTCCACCATACAGAGTCTTCGCTGGCTTCGTTCTTTACAAAGAATTTATCCTTAGGTGAACGACCTGTGTAAACACCAGTCATTACGTTTACAGCACCCAGTTCTGTTACCTGACCTTTTTCAAAACCTTCCAAAGACGGTTTTGTTTCTTCTGCGAACAGAACATCATAAGACGGATTGTGTAAGATTTCTGTTACACCTGTAATCCCGTACTTGCTTAAATCTAAATTAGCCATTCTTGATAATAATTTAAATGATTGACTTTATATAACTTTTCTCTCTCTCGAATTAAAAATAACAGGGCTCTAATACCTACTTGTAACTTGCTGTTACCCCGCCTTGTTAAGACCGGTACAAAAGTAATATTTTTTTTTATAGCTGACACTCTATTAAGGAAATTTTTCAGTAATAATTGCTCTTTTCCATGCAATTAACAAATACACTAGTCTATTTGCAAACCAGACCTTACAATTAGTAATAAAAATGTCAGACCGGGTATCCACTCACAAAAAAGAGGGGCGATCTAACAACCGGCCCCTCTCTATATTACTTTTCCATTTGCATGTTATTTTACTTCCCAAATCTCACCCTGCATCAAGAAATCTTTCAGTTTACGGGTAGGATTTTTGGCTTGCACTTCTTCGATCTGCTGATGAACGGCCTGATCGTATACGGGAGCATCCACATCGCGGATAATACCCAGAGCAATAGGCATATCGTCTTTCATCATGGCCAGCATCATGTGAAGGGTCGTATCTTTTTCATGTGCATCATGAACCAGGATATCGTCCAATGTATAACCATCTTCACCGATTGTCACAACTTTCAGTTTCAGGCCATCCAGAACAATACCTTTGTTACCGTCTTTTCCGAAGATCATCTTTTCGCCATGACGCAGGAAGATAGTACGGTCTGCACGGAATTCCTTATCGACAATGCTCTTATGGATACCGTCATTAAAGATAACACAATTTACAAGCACTTCCGTTACAGAAGCTCCTTTATGGCGGGCAGAAGCAGCCAGGACTTCAGTTGTATTTTTCAGGTCTACGTCGATCACACGGGCAAAGAAGTTTCCACGTGCGCCCAAAGCCAGTTCAGCCGGGATAAACGGGTCTTCTACCGTACCGTAGGGAGAACTCTTTGATACGAAACCACGTTCGGATGTCGGAGAGTATTGCCCTTTGGTCAGACCATAGATTTTATTATTGAAAAGTACAATATTCAAATCGATATTACGACGTATGGCATGGATAAAATGGTTACCACCAATAGCCAGACAGTCGCCATCACCTGTAATCAGCCATACACTCAGGTCGGGACGGGCGGTTTTTACACCTGTTGCAATAGCAGCACCACGCCCGTGGATCGTATGGAAACCGTATGTATTCATATAATAAGGTAAGCGGGAAGAACACCCGATACCAGAGATAACGGCCATATTGTGAGGAGCCACTCCTACTTCAGCCATTGCTTTGTGCAAACAGTTCAATACGGCATGGTCTCCACAACCCGGACACCAACGAACATACTGGTCGCTCTTATAATCTTTCGGTTCGAATTTTATATCTGTCATTTTTTAAGCCTCCAATATTTTAGTGAATTCCTCAACTAATCTCGCAACAACGAAAGGCTGTCCCTTTACGCGATTGAATTTATACGGATTAAATCCGGGTACTTTAGCACGCAAGTAGTTTGCAAACTGTCCGTTATTCTGTTCAGCAACCACAGCTTTTTTGAACTTAGAAAGTACTTCAATTGTATTCTTCGGCAGCGGGCTGATGAATTTGAAGTGAGCCATTGCGACTTTCTTTCCTTGTTTCTGCATGGTTTCCATCGCTTCATACAAGTGGCCGTAAGTTCCACCCCAGCCAATCAACAGCAGGTCGGCATCAGGATCACCGATCACTTCCAGTTCAGGGATATAGTCGGCAATCTTGTCGATCTTAGCCTGACGGGTGGAAACCATCTTCTGGTGATTGATCGGATCAGTCGAGATAGCACTTGTCTCATAGTCTTTTTCCAAACCACCCAGACGATGTGCGAAACCTTCCATACCCGGGATAGCCCAGTAACGAACCAAGCTTTCCTTATCGCGACGGTAGGCTTTCCATACCTTTTCTTCTGTATAGTTAGATACGTAATTCGGTTTGATTTCCGGATACTTATCCAGGTCAGGCAACTTCCAGGCAGACGAACCGTTTGCAATGAAAGCATCTGTCAACAGGATAACCGGAGTCATATGCTCAACAGCCAGTTTAGCTGCCCAGAAAGCAGCATCGAAACAGTCTGTCGGAGTTGAAGCGGCAATAACAACCAGCGGGCTTTCACCGTTACGTCCGTGAAGAGCCTGCATCAGGTCGGTTTGCTCACTCTTGGTAGGCATACCGGTTGAAGGACCACCACGTTGCACGTCGATAATAACCAAAGGTATTTCAGCTATTACAGCCAGACCGATCGCTTCACTCTTCAGGGCCAGACCCGGACCGGAAGTAGATGTAGCAGCCAGGCTGCCGGCAAAACTGGCACCGATAGCCGTACAGATACCGGCAATTTCGTCTTCTGCCTGTACGGTAACAACCCCCAGGTCTTTACGTTTTGACAATTCATGCAGGATATCCGTTGCCGGAGTAATAGGATAGCTTCCCAGGAATAATTGAAGGCCAGACTTTTCTGCAGCAGCGATCAGCCCGTAAGAAGTAGCCTTGTTTCCATTTACATCGGTATAGAAACCCGGTGCTGCCTTTTCGCTTTCGATACGATAGGTGGAAACCGATGCGTGGATATTATGTCCGTAATTATAACCATCGGTCAACGCTTTGATATTAGCTTTCGCGATAGCCGGTTTTTTGGCAAACTTATTTTGAAGCATATTCATCGCCTCTTCCAGAGGACGGTCGAACAACCAGCAAACAAGTCCTAATGCGAACATATTCTTACAACGTAGAGCAGACTTATTATCCAGGCCAAATTCAGCCAGACCGTCTTTCACCATTGTCGAGATCGGAGCGGCTACAACCTGCACACCACCCAAACCTAATTCTTTAAAAGGATCGTCTGTAGTAAACAATGCTTTGTCGAGATCCGACTTCTTGAAAGAGTCGGTATCGATGATAACAATCGAGTTCTGTTTGATATTCTTTACATTCACTTTCAGCGCGGCCGGGTTCATTGCTACCAATACATCCGCCTTATCGCCAGGAGTGAAGATTTTACGTGATCCCAGATGAACCTGAAATCCTGATACACCACTAAGTGTTCCTTGTGGAGCACGAATTTCTGCCGGGTAGTCGGGAAACGTAGAGATCTCATTTCCGAGGATAGCCGACAGATTTGAAAAGATTGTTCCGGTCAACTGCATACCGTCTCCGGAGTCCCCGGAGAAACGAACTACAACCTGTTCCAAAGTTGTTACTTTTGTCTGTTCTGCCATAATTACTTATATTAGCTTTAATCGCTTGTTTGTAGTTAGATTTCCGCAAAGTAAAGAATAAACTTGGCTAGTTCAAAACTTTTGAGGCTTAAAAAGCAGAGAGATATAGATCCAGATTATTCGACGATAAATTAAAATGATTAGAGACATAACTGCTTACAGGTTTTCCACAATACATATAAACACCTGAGCGAAAGCCGTCATCTGACTTTATCATATTCTGGACCGACCCGGCATCTCCCAAAGAGAGGAAGATCGGGACGAATATATTACTGAAAGCCATTGAAGTTGTACGCGCCACCCGGTTACTTATATTGGGTTTGCAATAATGCAATACGCCGTATTGTTCGAACACGGTTGGATCTGTTTTACCCAAACAGCAGGTCGTTTCGAAGCAACCACCCTGGCTGATACGCAGGTCGATCACCAGTGAACCACGTTTCATAGTGCGAACCAACTCTTCTGCGATCACATAACGGTAACGGGTATTGATATAACGCATGGCTCCGATCACCACATCGGCAGTACGGAAAGCATTGTGTAATACATTAGGATGGAAGTTGGAAGTGAAAAGTCCCTGCCCCAATACCTGCTGAATAGTGCGCAGCTTGTTTATATCATCGTCGAAGACTTTAACCGATGCTCCCAGTGCCAGGGCAGCCCGTGCAGCAACGGTACCGGCATTTCCGGCTCCGACAATAACTACTTCGGTTGGCGATACACCAGGTATTCCTCCCAGAAGGATACCTTTTCCTCCCTGTACATTGCTTAACAATTCGGAAGCGATGGTAATAGCGGCCGTTCCTTCTATCTCGGAGATCACATTCAACACCGGACATCTCCGTTGGTCGTCCGACAGCAGCTCGTAGGCAATCGCCGTAATCCGTTTGGCCATCATCAGTTCGAATGCCTCGGCGGCAAACAGGTTGAGTTGCACCATCGAAAAGAGCGTCGAGCGAGGTTTCATCAATAGGATCTCTTCCGGTAACGGTGGAAGGATTTTTAGGATAATATCGGCTTGAAATACTTCTGCAGGAGTAGAAACAATTTCAGCTCCGGCTTCAGAGTAATGGTTATCGGAATAGTTTATTCCCAGCCCAGCCCCGGTTTCAACCAATACATGATGTCCACGGTCGGTCAACATATCAACGGCTTCGGGGGTAAGCACCAAACGTTTTTCCCCTTCTTTCCGTTCCCGGGGAATACCTATCAGCAAACGATTGTTCACCTTACTCAATTCCTTCAACAGTTCCTGAGGGATGTATGCTCCCTGCACCTGCTTGCCTCCTGTTGCTTCCATAATACGACTCCTGTCGGCAACTCCTACAATTGCCTTTACCTTATTATATTATAATATTTTCTCTAATGCTTCTGTAATTTTGTGTACATCAGTCTCTGTCAACATCACTTCCGCATCAAACACGATTGAAGCTTTCGTATAAAAAGGAGTTCTTTTTTCCAGACTCTCGGCGATAAACGCTACCAGTTCGTCTCCGGAACGGCCTTTCAATACCGGACGGGTTGTCTTACAGGTATCCAAGCGTTTTGCCAGTTCTTCCACCGAAACTTTCAGGTAGACGGTCGTCCCGTTTTCGTTCATAAACTCCATGTTATCAAAAAAGCACGGAGCACCGCCACCGGTGGATATCAATACATCCTCGAACATCGAGACTTCATGAAGCATCCGGCGTTCGATATCCCGGAAGGCCTCTTCTCCTCTTTCAGCAAATATCTGCCCGACAGTTTTATGATAACGGGCTTCGATGTAACAGTCCAGGTCAATAAAAGAGAGTCCCATCCGTTCCGCCAGATCTTTTCCGACCGTCGTTTTTCCGGCACCCATATAACCTATCAAAAAAATACGCTTCATCTCGTATATGATTGTTTACCGCAAATGTAAAGTTTTTTTTCCTCATAACTATGATTTCCTTAAATTATAGTTGGTATCTGAAAAAGTCGTTTCGATGTATTACCTTTGTATTCGTATCTGAATAATAGCAGACAATGGCGAAGAGTAAATATTATGTAGTATGGAAAGGACTGAACCCGGGTGTTTACGACAACTGGGCGGAGTGTAAGATGCAGGTGGAAGGACAGGATGGAGCGAAATACAAGTCTTTCGAAACCCGTGAAGAGGCAGCTGACGCCTTCGAAAAAGGGTATTCCTTTTACCTGAAAGCTGCATCGTCTGCCAAAGCAGCTTCTAACCTGGCACCGCAGGCCCCGATCGGGAAACCTATCAACGAAAGTCTGGCGGTCGATGCTGCATGTAGCGGCAACCCGGGTGATATGGAGTACCGAGGTGTCTACACTGCGACCGGACAGGAGATTTTTCATATCGGTCCTTTAAAGAAAGGGACTAATAATATCGGAGAATTTCTCGCCCTCGTACACGGCCTGGCCCTACTGAAACAGAAAGGTAGCGACTTGCCTATTTATTCAGATAGCCGTAATGCCATCATCTGGGTCAAAAAGAAGAAATGCAAAACATTGCTGGAACGCGAGCCTGTCAACGAGCCGATCTTCGACCTGATAGAACGAGCCGAGAAATGGCTGAATACGAATACCTATACCACTACGATCCTGAAATGGGAGACTGCAGTATGGGGAGAGATCCCGGCTGACTTCGGACGGAAATAAAGTACTAACAAATGATATCTGATTGTATGAAGAACAAGATCACTTACATTTTCTCCAGCGGAAAAAATCCGAAATTCGTTTATTACGGAATCAATCTGCTACGTCAGTTAATTCCTTCTGCTTTTTTCAGGATGAGAAGAAAAAGAAAGATTGCCAAACTGATCGCTTCGCGCTCCGACATGGATTACATTGAAAGCAGGGTCAATTACTACAACAAGCTGAATGCTCCGGTACAGTTGCCGGCCGATGCCCCGATACTGGCCGACCATAAAATGCCTAAAAAGAAAAAAGTATATTTCTTCGACTCATTCGAATATACCCGATGGTTTCCAAAAGAATTGCACTGGGGATATCTGCCGGGCGATATTATAATCGTACCCGATTATCCTTCTATTGTAAAAAGTAGACCTTTGGTCACCGGTGACCAAAGGTTGTCTATAGACAACACCAATTCCATTGTTATGAAATTGGAAAAAGACCGTCACTTTGTATTTGTCAACGACACCAAACCTTTTCACGAAAAAATGAACCGGGTTATCTTCCGCGGAAAAGTAAAAGGCAAACCCAGCCGCCGTGTACTCATGCAAATGTATTTCAACCATCCGATGTGCGACCTGGGCGACGTAAGCAAGCATACCGATGACCCACAGGAATGGCAAACAGCCAAAATGACGCTTAAGGAACATCTGGATTTTAAATTTATCCTCTCTATGGAAGGAAACGATGTTGCCAGCAACCTGAAATGGGTCATGTCATCCAATTCGATAGCCGTGATGCCTCGGCCTACCTGCGAAACATGGTTCATGGAAGGCACATTGATCCCCAATTACCATTACATCGAGATCAAAGACGACCTGTCCGACCTGGAAGAACGGCTGAATTATTATATCGAGCATGAAGACGAAGCCCTGGAAATCATTAAACATGCCCACGAATATGTAGCTTTCTTTAAAGACAAACAACGGGAAGACCTGATCAACCTGTTGGTTCTTCAGAAATATTTTGAAAAGACCGGCCAATTACCGGGTTAAAAACAACGGATATAAGCCAATGAGAAAGTGTCGTACAGAATATCCTGCAGGCCGTGTTTGTATCTGAATGAGACGATATTTTTCTTTATCTCATAGTTCAGTTTCGAACGAAAGATCATTGGCTTATCTCCTTCTCCCCTGTAACCGCGAAAACCGGAATAGTCGACATCCAACGTAAAGTTATGGCAAGTACCCTGCAAGCCAAGCCCATAACAAAATGCATCATTCTGCCGATTCTGATAATTATTGGTCATCCAGCAATAAAAACCGATCATACCCTGGGCACGAACCGACAAAGTCTCTTCCGGGTTTTTCCATAAGGTACGCCCCACGTTGCAATCGAACCAGTAAGAAGCAGCATCCGTATAACGAGCATCGCACAAACGTCCGCCGCTAGCTGTTTTCAGGTTGGCGCTGACAATGACATCCATCCATTTCTCATTAGATAGTACCTGATAATGAAAACCGAAGATAGCATCGCCGTGACAAGGGATCGGCTGTTTTACTTCTACGGCATGACGCTCATCGCGTACCTCCGGTGAAGTCTCATACCACTCCTGAATTACTCCTTGAACCGTTACTCCCGCACGTCCCTTTGCAATAGGAATATATAAGCGGGCATAAACATCCTTCGTCTTATCTCCGGGCATCGTATGGTATTCTCCTCTGAGTTCTACTTCCCAGCGGGATGAGAGTTTTCCTCCCAATAATTCCGGCATCGGAAAAGCGTTGGCTCCAAAATAACGAGGAGTGTATACCAGCAAGGGGACTTTATCCCACCAGTTTTCCGCTTGTACGGAAGATAATGATAATAAACAACAAATAAAAAGAGAAAAGAGCGTCTTTGTTTTCATCCTATACGTTCTGTTTGTTATATCGTTAGAGACGGTCGTCCACCCATTCCGGGTTCAGGCAGCCTTTTACATCATATACTACATGGTTTTCTTTCACAAGCGATGGTATATCGAGTTCAAGAAACTCATTATGTGCTACAGCCAGTACGACTGCATCATATTTCTTTTCTCCGGACAAAGAGGCTGTCAGTTCAAGCCCATATTCACTCCGAACCTCTTCTACACGTGCCCAAGGATCATATACAGAAACTCTCACCCCATAATCCTTTAACACACGGACTACGTCACCGACTCTCGTATTTCTTACGTCCGGGCAATTCTCTTTAAAGGTAAAACCAAGCACCAGGACTTCTGCATGTTTCACAGGTACGTCCTTTTTGATCATACATTTCACCACACGTCCGGCAATATATTCCCCCATTGTATCATTGATACGACGACCATACAAAATCAGCCCGGGATGATATCCGTAATCCTGGGCTTTCCGGATCAGATAATAAGGATCGACACCTATACAATGACCACCGACCAGGCCCGGCTTAAACGGCAGGAAGTTCCATTTTGTTCCGGCTGCTGCCAATACTTCATTCGTATCTATATCCAGCAGATGAAATATTTTAGCCAATTCATTTACAAAAGCGATATTTATATCCCGCTGTGTATTTTCGATTACTTTGGATGCTTCAGCCACACGGATACTGGACACCGGGAATGTTCCCGCTGTGATAACCGACCGGTACAAAGCATCGACTTTCCTGGCTGTTTCCGGCGTTGACCCTGATGTCACCTTTATGATTTTCTCTACCGTATGTTTCTTGTCCCCCGGATTGATACGTTCCGGTGAATAACCTGCAAAGAAATCCTGATTAAAAACCAGACCGGATGTGTTTGCCAGGATAGGGACACATTCTTCTTCCGTTATCCCGGGACAAACCGTAGATTCATAAATCACGATATCGCCTTTCGACAAAGCATGCCCCACCGTCTCGCTCGCTTTATACAAAGGCGTCAGATCTGGACTATGATGTGTGTCTACCGGAGTAGGAACTGCCACAATATAATAATTACATGATTGAAGATCGGAAGGTTCAGATGTAAAATAGAGCCCTGTCTCATCAAATTCCGGTAAATGAGACAACAAAACGGAATTCAGTTTTTCGGCAGACATCTCTCTCGTAATGTCCTCCCCTTTCCTTAAGGCATCCACCCGGCTCTGCTTGACATCAAAGCCGACAACCGGATATTTGGTTGCGAACAAATGTGCCAATGGCAACCCGACATACCCCAAGCCTATAATTGCAACCTTTATTTTTTCCATTTACTCCATTCTTCTTTTCCATTCTATAATGACTGGCAAAGATACAACTTATTCTTCATATTTATTTACAGTCCAACACTGTAAACATCTGTCAATATGCGTACAAATTAGTTTAAAGCGGGATACAAAGAATTAATTATCATATCTTTGCATCAGATATTTACAGGCAACATCTGTTTACCTAGTTATGTTGACAAAGAAATAGAGGATGAATCGTATAACTGACTTAGACCTTATTTTGCCTTGTTACAACCCGCCTCCAGGTTGGGAGTTAAAGGTTATCGGAAAATTCAAAGAGGTACAATCTTTGTTTACTTCCATCAATTTTCACTTACTGATTGTGAGTGACGGTTCGACACGTGGATATGAACCGGAAACGGTAGCCACACTGAAACAGGAGATTCCCGGAATACAGATAGTAGATTATCGTCCCAATAGAGGAAAAGGATATGCTTTACGCGAAGCGGTACGACATTGCCAGTCAGAATACATCATCTATACCGATTATGATTTCCCCTATACCGACGACTCTTTCGATAGGGTTATCAGCACATTACTGGGTGGAGCAGATCTCGTAGTAGCGATACGGGACAGAAATTATCAAAAAAATCTTCCTCCTTTCCGGCGATTCCTTTCCGAATCATCCCATTTATGTAATGCTATTTTTCTGCGCTTAAAAATACGCGATACGCAAGGGGGATTAAAAGGTTTCAACCAAACAGGAAAAACGGTTTTTTTATCAACAAAAGTTAATAGTTTTCTGTTCGATACAGAATTTATTTATAAAGCACAAAGAAAAAAACTGAACATACAAGCCGTGCAGTCACGTATCAGAGACGGCTTAACCGTCTCTGACATGGGTTTCAAAGTTTTGAAACGTGAGATGGCAAACTTTTTTTCAATCTTATTCAACAAATGATCTTACTAAGTTTCGATATTGAAGAATTCGATGTTCCATTGGAGCATGGGATAGATTTACCTTTTGAGCAACAAATGGCCATATCTATCGAAGGAACCCGAAAGATATTGGCCTGCCTGCAAAAATACCAGGTACACGCCACCTTTTTCTGTACAGCCAATTTCGCGGCTCATGCACCTGAGGTGATTAAAAGCATCCGTCAGAATGGTCACGAGATCGCCTCACACGGGTATTATCATTCTTCTTTTGAAATAGCAGACCTGAAGAGTTCCCGTGAGTTTCTTGAACAGCAGACCGGACAACCCATAGAAGGATTTCGCATGGCACGAATGATGCCTGTCGATGAAAAAGAGATAAAAAACGCCGGCTATACTTATAATTCGTCTCTAAACCCGACTTGCATTCCGGGAAGATATAACCATCTGGACAAACCACGTACATGGTTTTACAAAGAGGATGTCCTGCAACTTCCGGCATCCGTAACTCCGGTATTCCGTTTTCCTTTGTTCTGGCTGGCTTATCACAACCTGCCGGCCAAAGTCTACCGCTGGCTGTTTCACCGGACATTGAAACATGACGGATATGTTGTTACTTATTTTCATCCCTGGGAGTTTACAAACCTAAAGGCACATAAAGAGGAATGGAAGTTACCATTCATTATGACCAATCACTCCGGAGAAGGAATGATCAAGCGGCTCGACGACCTGATTGCTTTCTTAAAGAAGAAGCATTATACTTTTGCTACTTATACGGAATTCAAACATTGTATTGAAGCCCAAAAACAAAAGAAGGTATGAAAATAACAGAAAGTTTCAGAGCTTTTATCGCAAAACCGTTCTTCCACAAATACAGTACGGTATGTGGGTTATGGGTACTCCTGGCTATTATAGCCTGGTTAACCAAATACTTTCCGGGGAAATATAATAACTTCCTTATTTTCCGGGAATCATTTTGGCATGCCATCCAGCAAGTTTCATTATACGGAGGATATCCGGCACAATATAACGACGTATTTCTCTACGGACCGTTTTTCAGCCTGTTCGTTGCCCCATTTGCTGTGACTCCGTTATGGATGGGGTTATTAACCTGGTCGGTTAGCTTATCTGTCTTCCTCTATATAGCAACACGTAGTCTGCCATTGGAGCGACGACAGCATATCTTCATCTATTGGTTCTGTGCACATGAGTTATTGACAGGGCTTTTTATGTCGCAATTCAATATAGCAATTGCTGCCATTATCATTCTTTCATTTGTGTGTATTGAAAAAGAAAAGGATTTTTGGGCTGCCTTTTTCATCTTGTTCGGGACATTTGTCAAATTATACGGTATCGTAGGACTAGCTTTCTTCTTTTTCTCACGTCACAAGATCAAGTTCAGCTTATCCTGTGTATTCTGGGCAGTCGTCATGTTTGGAGCTCCTATGTTATTCTTTGGTATCGACTACACGATCAACCAATATGTGGAGTGGTTTGCCGAACTAAGTGGCAAAAACGATAAAAATGCATTTTCTTTGATGCAAAATGTATCATTTCTGGGAATGGTCCGCAAAATATCCGGATCAACATCTTACCCGGATATTTACCTGATAATAAGTGGACTCATACTATTTGCCCTACCCTATTTACGGATCGGACAATATAAGTTCGCTGCATTCCGACAAACATTACTGGCTTCTGTCCTATTATTCGTAGTACTTTTCAGTACCGGCAGTGAATCCAGCAGTTACATTATCGCATTAATGGGCGTTGCAATCTGGTACGTTGTAGCCCCCTGGAAACGATCAAAAACGGATATCGCTTTGATGATCTTTGCATTCATATTGACAAGCATGTCTCCTTCGGATTTATTTCCGAAATACATTCGTGTACATTATGTATATCCGTATGCTCTTAAAGCCTTACCTTGTATGCTGATATGGTTGAAGTTATCATACGAGATGTGCCGAAGAAATTATGCACCGATAGAGAGTAGACTATAAATAACTGAAATACAAGAACAAACGTTCACATACAACTATAAAGAATTCATTATAAGAATCATTCATTTACAACAAAAAGATTTATCTTTACCGCTTTATTTTCGAACAGAAAAAGCACATGCCTGGTATAAAGGAGATAAATTAAATTTTTGGAAGCCATTTATTCCACAACTAAATAAAATCGACACGTTATGAAAATTGGTTTTGACGCAAAACGCATTTTATATAACAGAACCGGATTAGGTAATTACAGCCGTTTCGTTGTAAATAGCTTATCTACTCATTTTCCAGACAATGAATATAAACTATATTCTCCGGGAAAAGGAATAGAGAGTTTGCATAGTCAAATCAATCCGGTACCATCGGTCTCCTTCCGGTATCCCGAAAGATTCATATCCAGACTATTTCCTTCTTTATGGCGCTCAAATGGAATCGTTCGTGACCTAAGGAAAGATCAAGTCGAACTATTTCATGGTTTAAGTAACGAATTACCTTTATCAATATCCCGGTCCGGTATCCCTTCGATCGTGACAATTCACGACCTTATCTTTATTCGCTACCCTCAATTTTATAAATATATCGACAGAAATATTTATAACTACAAATTTCAAAAAGCCTGCCAGGTTGCAAACAGGATTATAGCGATCAGTGAGATGACAAAACAGGATATCATAAGAACATATAAGATCAACGAAGAAAAAATTGACGTCGTTTATCAGGGATGTGATGAGTCTTTTCAGCAAACTATAACACAAGAAAAGATGAATGATATTCAAAAAAGGTACCATATTCCCTCTCATTATATATTATATGTAGGAAGTATAGAAGAGAGAAAAAATCTTTTACTAATCGTTCGTGCTCTCCAACAGTTGAACAAAGACATTCATCTGATTGCAATCGGGAAACGTACTCCATATACAGATATTGTTGAGGCATATATTAAAGAAAATAACATGCAACAACAAGTTTCTATCCTAAGTAATGTTCCATTCGATGATCTTCCCGGCTTTTACCAGATGGCCGACTTATTCATTTATCCTTCTTTCTTTGAAGGATTCGGCATTCCGATAATAGAGGCACTTCATTCCAACGTTCCGGTAATTGCAGCAACAGGTTCCTGTCTGGAAGAAGCAGGGGGACCGGATTCCCTTTATGTCGAACCGAATGATGTAAACGACCTGAGCGAGAAAATAGACTGGATTCTTTCAACTCCTGCACAAGCCGAGTTAATGAAAAAAGCGGGAAAAGAATATGTAAAACGTTTTACAGATCAACAAATTGCAAACGATCTGATGAACGTATATAGAAATGTTCTGAATAAGTAGCTTTTATTGACTTTGTTTATTCATAAAATAATCTGATATTTGTAGTTCCAATGAACAACAGTATATACCATGTCAGAATCTATTATAAAAAGTATCAAGAAATTCATATATGGAACAATCCCATATATCTATACAAAAATATTCGATCCCGATTCTCCTAAGCTCAGATACTACAAATACATTAAAGAGCACAACTATACACGTCATATCTACGATTTTGCACCAGCCTACATCAACATGAAGGTAGACGTTATGGAAGATAAAGAAAAAGGATTACGTTATGTAATGCATGAAAAAGACAAAAAACTATATTTTCCGGAAGATTTTTCAAAAGAAAGAATACAAAAAGCATACCGATGCCTACTCATAGAGCAACACCCCGAACATCCACACCATTATATCGATTCTCCGAAAGAAATAACAGACAAAACAATCCTTGACATCGGTGCGGCAGAAGGAATATTCTCTTTAAGTGCCATCGAAAAAGCTCGTATGATCTATCTCTTTGAATACGATCCCAAATGGATAAAAGCCTTAAATGCCACCTTCGAACCCTGGAAAGATAAGGTCAAAATAATAAAAAAATACATTTCAAACACCAACGACGATACTCAACAGACTATAGACTCTTTCTTTGCAGACAAACCGGTAAACGATCTATTCTTCAAAATGGATATCGAAGGAGCCGAATGCAGCGCCCTGGCCGGTGCCAAAGACTTATTTACGAAAGCTATAAATCTGGATTTCGCCATTTGTACCTATCACAGGAAAAATGATGCAAGAGATATATCTGCGTTCCTGGATAATTATCCATGCACTTACAGTACACGCAAAGGTTATATGTATGTAATGCACCGGTTACGCCCCGGCCTTATACGAGGCTCCAAGGCTTAAGGCTCATAATGGTAACGGCGGTTCAACACCTGACGTTCATCTTTAGACTTGATATAGGAAAAGTACAATTCACGTTCTTTTTTGTAAAGGCAGTTGTTCTTATGTCCGTTCAGAAATAACATTCTGATCCAACGAAGGAAAAAATAGTGTTCTAACGGACCAAAGAAAGCAGCCCATTTTCCTTTTTCCCGTTTTATCTGTTTGGTACTTTCTTTAATTGTTCTTTTCAGGAAAAAACGATCGCTGTATTTATTAATCTTCCGCACCGTTTCCTTCTTATCCAGAGAACATTCTTCGGCATAAATCTCTGCCAAACGCGTAGAGACCTCCACAGATAGAGCCAAACGATCGAAATTGGATAATGCTTCTTCCTGGGAAACTTCCTTAAAACGCAAACGGTTAATATCGATCAGCGAAAACCGGAAACTGTTATCCGGTTTCGTTTCCATCAACACATTCCCTGGAGAATAATCAATATGCAATATGCCGGAACGATGAATATTTATAGTAAAACGGACAAAACTACGCCACATAACTTCTGCGTCCAGAATAGACCCATCCATATATTCACGTATCGTCGTAGCTCTCGCATCAAAAATCGAAATATAATAGCTTCGGTTTAACAGACCATTCTTATATTCCTCAATATAAGCGATCGGTGCCGGTGTATTCCCTCCCCGTTTCAATATCTCAAGCGCATATTCATAAGAGCGACAAGCTTTAGATTTACGCAAAAAAGCATAGGCTATCCTATTGACAAGGATCGGTACTTTAAAACTCTTCACTATCATATCAACACCCTGAACCTGATACCGCTTCAGTACATTTCTCTCGTTATAGATAATCTCACCTTCGGAAGAGAAATTCTCCGGCAGATCATTTATAAAGTCCGTTAGAAAAGAATATTCCGGGTTTATTACAATCTTCATATCGTTCGCTTTCATTGGGATGGCTTAGCGAAACAATTCATTCACCTTTGCAACAATCATCTCCGGTTTGATCTGTGTCATGCAAGCCCAATCACCTCGGAAACAGGGTTTCTGTCCGAACACGGAACAAGGGCGGCATGGCAAATCGAGTTGAATCGCATTCTTTGGGTCCTGATGATAACCATAGAATCCGGCATAAGGATGGGTTGCCCCCCAGATAGAAACAACTCTTGTTCCGACAAGGGAAGCAAAATGCATATTGGCCGAGTCCATACAAAGCAAAACATCTAGCTGGCTGATCAAGGCCAGTTCGTTATCCAGCGAATAACGTCCGACTAGGCTTTTTACTCGCGGATACTGGAACGCCCACTGCTCGAGGACTGCTTCTTCGTAACCTCGTCCTCCCAACAGGAATATGGTATAGTCCTCCTGTTCTGACAGACGGGCAACCACTTGCTCCATTTCATCGATCGGATAGATCTTTCCACGATGTTTAGCAAAAGGAGCGATTCCGATCCATTTGCCGTTTTTCGTTCCGGCCACAGCTTCCATTGCGGATAAATCGGCCGGATGCGACTCGTAAAGGGAAGTAAACGTTTCTGTATAGTTAAGACCTGCAGCCCGGAATACATCGGCATAACGTTCGATGACAGGACGTAGAGGTTTCAGGTCTTTATGGTTGCGGGCCGTCAGACGTTTCCGTTCTTTACGTGCCTTATCCACCACATAGATCTTTTTCCCCTTCAACCGGAATGAATTACGAATGATCATGGTACGTATCACATCATGCAGATCGAGTACGATATCATAATCAAATCTCACCAAAGCAGAGGCAAACCGAAGTAATCCGCCTAATGTCTTTTCCGCCGCTTTCGTATTGATACCGATCACGTCCACATTGGAGGGACGATTCATAAATACGGGTATCAGGAAAGCTTGGGTAAGAACAGTAAACGTATCCTGCGGATTTGCTTTGGCGGCGGAATAAATTACCGGAACCGTCATAGCAACATCGCCGATGGCTGAAAGTCGTATAACTAATATTTTTGCCATTATTTTTTACCGTATAGTACAGGATTTAATGCCGGATCATTATACATCTTCATCTGTTTGTATACTTTCATATATTTACGACCGGCTTTGATATCTGCCAACAACTGATCCAAGGCAGTCGACAGGTCCGCCTTCTGTTCCAACAACACATTCAGCTTCTCTTCACACTTAGCCTTATGTTCCGGAGTCGCATCGGGACGGGCTGCTTCTTCAGCCATATGATAGATTTTAAGTGTCAGGATAGACAAACGGTCTACCGCCCATGCCGGACTTTCCGTATTGATCGTCGCATCAGGCAGGATTTTTACTTCTTTGTATTTATCCAGAAAGAAACTATCGATCAGTTCGACCAAATCGGTACGATCCTGATTCGATTTGTCAATACGCCGTTTGATAGCCAATGCCTCCACCGGATCGATAGCCGGGTTACGGATTATATCTTCCAGATGCCATTGCACTGCATCAATCCAGTTTTTTAAATAGAGATAAAACTCTATACTTTTTACCTCATACGGGTTGTGCATAGTTGCATCCACATTATCAGAAACATGATACGCTTTCGTAGCCTGTTCAAATATCCGGTAACACTGTTCACTGAAATTCATATTACTACTGTTTTTTCTTTCTGTAAATACTGTTCACAAAGGTAGAAAATCTTTTCAGTTAGGCAAAGTGAAACTTTCAACGCATCTGCTGCAAAGAAGTAGTAGGTCCTTCAACATACAAGTTGCCCTCCTGGTCTACTCCCATCTTATCGATAAAAACAACACGTTCTTCACCGGTCGCCTCCGTACGTCCATGATAGACACAATACATCTGCTTTCCATCTTTCGAATAAGTCACACTGTTATGACCGGTTCCGGTTACAATTCCTCCTTTTTCCACATTCTTCTGCAATACCGGGTTGTTCGCAGACTTCACAAACGGACCGAGCGGGGATTTAGAGGTGGCATAACCGACAGCATAGTTCTTGCCTCCAAAATAATTGGCAGAATACATCATATAAAATACATCTCCTTTTTTGAAGATATAAGAACCCTCCGTCCATCGGCGGTTTACTTCGCCGGAGGTAACAGAACGACTCTCCCATTCTGCCTGCGGATCTTCATTTGTCACAGGGGGACGAAGAACCAGAACCGGCTCACCGATAATACCACTCAAATCCGGTTTCAGTTCGACACCATAGATCCAGCTTTCTTCTATTTCTTTAAACATTCCTTTCCCACGCGCCCAATCAGCTACTTCACTTTCTACCGGATGCTTATAACAACACCGTGAATAATACAGATAAAGGCGTCCATCGGAATCTTCCAGCAGATTTCCATCGATAGCCGGATAACCGGGATCAAAAAGGGGACGGTCACTCATTTCCTTAAAAGGGCCGGTCGGTTTATCGGATACGGCAATACCTATCCGGAAATTCTCCAACTCATTCGTCGGATTTTCTTTCCAGTCTGCACTGAAAAACATATAATACTTACCATTCCGTTCATATACTTCCGGAGCCCAGAAGTTAGCAACAGCCCAGGAACCGGGAACATTACCACGATACACCTGGCCTTCCGCTTTCCAGTCTATCAAATTATCCGATGAATAGACACAAAAGCCATCTACGGCACCTGCCCCCGTGCCATACATATAATAACGGCCATCGGAAGCCAACAGCACATAGGGGTCACCAAATTTCACAGGTAGGGGATTCATATATTTACCTTCGCCATGGACAGACAGACCAAAGGTTAACATTAAAAGTAACAGACTCCAAAATACTTGTTTCATAATCCAATTTCTTATATTAATAATATTCTTCTCCTTCACACCAAACCGGAAGATACCGTTTATTATACGCTCCAGATATTATATGATACAAATATAAATCATTTTTAGCTATATAGCTATAACAAACGACAGGCCCGAACAAATATTGATTGCCCGGACCCGTCAAAAAAGCTATTCGTTAAAAAAGTGTGTTATGGCTCATATGTTCCACTATAGGGATTTTGGTCACCGGCAGGCCAGGTTTCATCAACTAAAGCTTTATTGTTTTTTATTTCTGTTCCTGGTATCTGATAAATAAAACGCCATGAACGGGCCGGTAACGGCGTTGCGCCACCATAAACGACATGGTTACCTGTACGTAACAAGGGTTTCTGATTACGAATCAAATCGAACACAGCGAAACCTTCTCCATATAGTTCTTTCCGTCTCTCTTTTAATATGTCTTCAATCAACTGATCACCTGTTGATTCTGAACGCTTTGCATTTCTCAAATCCTGAAGTTGCCACAACAATTCTTTAGCATCTGCATCCCTTCCTTGGCGAGCCATCGCTTCTGCTGCATTCAGTAACATTTCATCCGAACGCATGACAACCATAGAACCACGGCAATCTTCGTTATCACGAAATTTAAATGAAACCCAAAATTCTTTCTTATTATCACCTTCTCCCTCCGACCAACGTTCCAACTGCTTAAAACGAATGTCATCTTCGTCAAATAAACTAACAAAATCATCTGCTAAAATAAAGCCTCCAAAAGTCCAGCATTTACGAGTACCGTTATACCACATGGCAAATGGAGAATAGTCACCCATATTCTGCTCTTCTGTTTGTTTGATCGACCAAATCCATGATGCCGTTGAATGATTATTAAAACCATTTGTATAATCATCGACTGTTGATAACGGATACTGGGCCAATACTTTTTTCGCATATTCCTCCGATTTTGACCAATTATTCATCACCTGATAAACTTCTGATAAAATTCCCTGTACAATAGCCTGATTAAAAACATTTGGGTAATTGGCACTACGAACAAATCCTTCCAACATCGGTTCAGCTGTAGTCAGGTCAGAAACTATCTGCGTATAAGTTTGTTCTAATGTTCCACGAGGTTGCCCTTCTGTCTTTTCAGTTGTCGGTTCGGTATATAAAGGAAGTCCCGGCATATCTTTGGCTATTGCATAGGTTTGTTGAAATAGACGTGTTAAACTAAAATAAGCCCACCCACGCATTGCCAAGGCCTGTCCTTTGATATATTGTTTATCAAGATCGTCACCTTCGGTGCCATCAACATAAGCAATAACAGAATTCAGATTGTTGATCAAGCGATAATGGAATGTCCAAAGTTGTGGTGCACGAAATATATTGGCCTGTGTTTCTCCCCAATAATTATAATTCCATACATACCAAGCTCTACCGTTATTCATCATATCTTCTCCACACATATCAGCAATCATTTGTATAGAAGGAATCCCATAATCATCATCACGGTCAGCTCCTCCACTGTTACGGGCACGCATTTGATAATAACAACCATTCAATGCTGATTGAGCACCGGCTGTGGTAGTAAAAACATCGTCATCTGCAACAGCTGTAGATGGTTTAGTTTCTAGGAAATCACTACAAGACATTAATCCTCCGGAAAAAAGTCCTGCAACAAATACGGATAAAATATATTTAATTGTTCTCATAACTTATCATTAATTAATTTGACTGTACTTATAAATTCAACTGCAATCCGAAAGAAAAAGATTTAGTCGTAGGGAACCGGTTATCTGTTGTTCCGGAAATACTCTGTTCCGGATCTGTACCACGACGAGCCGCACTACCTATGGTTATAAGGTTATCTCCCTGGACAAAAAGACGCAATGTGTTTATACTAAACTTCGAAGTAAAAGACTTTGGAAGAGTATAACCTAATGTTACATTTCTCAAACGTGCAAATGAATTATTAAATATAAATTTAGATGTATAAGTTCCTAAATAATTCGCATAAGCATTAGACAAACGCGGGAACTTAGCATTCGGATTTTCAGGAGTCCATGAATCGAGCATATCGGGATGCATACTATAACCAGTACGATAAGACATCATTTGAGCATAATCGCTATCGTACAATTTACCTCCTATACTATAATAGATCATAAAGGACAAATCAATTCCCTTATATGAAAAATTATTGGTAAATCCGCCAAATAGTGCAGGGATAGCATCTCCTAAATATTTTTTCTGACTATCACTCGTTACCTCATTATAGTCTTCCGTTAGAACTCGTTCTTTTACAACCTTCTCCCCTTTGTCATTTGTTTCATAAATGTTTTTCCAATATTGGTCATTACCGGTTTCCTTATTTACACCGGCATATTCTGTTCCCCAAAAATTATAACGAGATTCTCCTTCACGCCATTTAAATACACCCGAATTGATCTCGGGCTGTGGTAACTTTGTGATACGGTTTTTATAAGATGTCCCATTCAAATCGATCGACCATTTAAAATTTTTATTTGAAATGGCAGCATAGTTCAGAGAGAACTCCACTCCTTGATTTTTCACATCTCCTATATTACGAAAAATACCGCTAAAACCAGTAGAAGGAGCCATTGGCAAAGTAAATAACAAATCCTTCGATTTACGATTAAACCATTCCACACTACCACTCAATTTATTGAATATGGCAAAATCCACCCCAACATTGAATTGCATATTACTTTCCCATTTCAAATCTTTTGTAGCCAAACGACTGATCATAACACCCGGATCGGTATAGTTATTCATACCCGTCTGATACAATCCCTGATAAGCATAATAGATCGGATTAGAGCCACTATATAGATTATCATTTCCTACGGCACCATAACTAACCTTCAATTTCAGGTTGTCTAACCAGGTATTATATGGTTTTAAAAACTCTTCATTCGACAATCTCCAGGATGCACCTACCGACCAGAAACTACCCCAGCGATTATCCGGATGGAAACGTGAAGATCCATCGGTACGAAAACTTCCCGAAATATAATAACGATCTTTAAAATCATATTCTACACGACTTAACCAACTTAACAGGCGATATTTATCCTGATAAGAATCCATACTATTCATTACTGCAGCCGAACCAATCTCTTCTACACCCGGGAAAGGGAAACCTCGTTTCGATGCAGAGAGTTTTTTGTACTGCATCGAATATGCTTCTTGCCCTAATAATACGGAAAGAGAATGGTCACCAAATGTCTTCTCAAACGTCAACAAATTATTAATTGTATATGCAAAATTCCGATCGCTTTCTTTATAAGCTTCTCCTTTATAGCCAGCTCCATAACCATATTCGCTATTGGTATAGCCATCATAATTATATTGATAGAAATCAACACTCAAATTCGTACGCCATTTTAAACCGGGCATGAAAGTGATCTCAAAATAACTTCGGCTGGAAGCATCATCATGAGACCATGGAGCGTTATTATACTCATAATCGGCTAATGGATTCCATCCCTGCCAGGCCTTACGATAATCTCCATAATCATAAATTCTATTCCCTTTCTTATCCAGGATGTATTCACCCGTTGTCTGATTTGTTTCATAAATAGGGTAAACGCCAGGCATAGTTCGAAGAAACCATACAGTTCCGGAATCAGCCGAACCTTCCCTCACACTATGTGACAAATTGATATTTGTTCCGACCTGCAGCCATTTATTGACACTATAATTAAAGCTGGCACGTGTTGAATAACGTTCAAACCGTTGAATAGAAAATACACCTTTATCATTCAGATACCCTGCAGACAAATAATAATCGGCTCTCTTTGACTTACCGCTAAAATCTATCGTATATTCTTGGCGTAAACCCGATTTAAACAACTCGTCTCTCCAGTTTCCGGAATACAACAATTTTGCGTTAGGGTCCATCTTACCATCTGTTCCGACAGGAGATGCTACATTATAAGGATTACAGCCAAACTCACCTGTCAAATATGCCGAAGCCCACGATTTCGACTCGTCTTCCGTATATCCCCAATCTTTATATCCATTATACAAAGAACGCCAGGTTAAAACAGAAAACTCATCCGGTGTTAATTCCCTTGGTAAATCGACTGCCAAACTAGCAAATCCCCAGGTAGAACGAAAGTTAATTTGTCCTTTCTCCGAGGTACCTTTACGGGTCGTAATCATCACGACGCCATTTGCGGCACGAGAACCATACAACGCAGTAGCCGATGCATCTTTCAATACCGTCATCGATTCTATATCTGAAGGATTTATCGCGTTCAAATAACCATTATAAGCTGTTCCATCTACAACATATAATGGGTCGCTGGATGCATTCATTGAACCAATACCACGGATCATAATCTTTGCATCTTCTCCTGGTTCACCACTATTATTTATAACCTGCACTCCAGAACTTTGTCCCTGCAAAGCCTGAGTCACATTAGACGCACGTATTTTTTCAAGGGATTCTTTTTTAATTACCGTAGCCGATCCCGTAAAAGTTGATTTTTTCCCGGTTCCATACGCTACCACCATTACCTCATCGATAGCTACGACATCCGGTTCCATTTTAATATTCAGATTATTTCCAACGATAGGAGCTTCTACCGTTTTATAACCTAGATAAGAGACATGGAGAACCTTTGTCCGGGCAGAAACTTCAATGGAAAACTCTCCGTTTTCGTTCGTTGTCACTCCGTTCATGGTTTGTTTATCCACGATCGCTACTCCAATCATCGGCAAGCCGTCTTCAACAGATGTAACCACACCTGTCACCAGCTTATTCTGCGCTACCACCAGTTGAGTACACAACAAAATGGCAAAAAGAACTGAAAAAATTTTTTTCATAACCATATTTATTAAAATCAACGCTTCTCATTACTCTCACAAACACATGGCAGTGCCTAATTTCAAATCAATTCGCAACTGACAGTCAAAAAACAATCGATATAAATAGCATTAGTTCTGGTAGGACTATGTCATCATACATTCTTTAATGGCAAATATATTAATTTTATATTTATATGCTATAATTTATATCAAAAAATCACATCTGTATACAATTTTATTTGAAACCATAATTTATGAGGCCTGCAAATTAATCAATCGAAAGCTACCGTAATTCTACAATAAGGAAAACGAAAAGACCGAAAAGACTGACACTAATTATATTTCATAATATATGAAAGAGTCCTACCAGAACTCTTACTTTATTCGTATTTCATTAATTTAATACAATATCCCCACAAATAAGAACATTTATTCACACAGTCCACAAAACAGTAAGAAAACAGCAATAATGAAACGGAAAGCACTACCTTTGCAAACACGTAGAATACAGGAGGAAATACCCTCTTTCGACTTAAATTAAAAGGCAAAATGAAAATTGTAATAGATAATACCGTCCCCTATCTGAAGGGAATAGCGGAACCGATCGCAGAGGTGAAATACCTCAACTCAAAAGAATTCACTCCTACAGCTATTCAAGATGCAGATGCCCTGATCGTCCGCAGTATAGATAAATGTACACGCGAACTATTGGAAGGTAGCCGCGTCCGGCTTATCACCACCGCAACCATCGGTTTCGACCATATCGATACAAAATATTGCGACGAAGCCGGTATTACCTGGAAAAATGCCCCGGGCTGTAATGCAATCTCGGTTGCCCAATATGTGCTGGCGTCACTGATCACCATTGCGCTTCGCAGAAAAGAAACACTTCTGGGTAAAACGATCGGAATAGTCGGTGTAGGCCATGTTGGAAAAGAATTGGAGAAACTTTGTACAGCTTATGGATTACATGTTCTACGCAATGACCCTCCCCGTGCTGAGACAGAAGGAGACGAAGGATTCGTCTCTTTAGACACGATTGCAAAAGAGTCGGACATCATCACTTTCCATACTCCTCTTACAAAAGAAGGACGCTTCATGACACGTCATCTGGCCAATGATGATTTCTTTAATAAAACCCGAAAAAAGCCCTGGTTCGTCAATGCATCCAGAGGAGCTGTGCACGATACACCGGCACTTCTTAACGCGTTGAGATCGGGAAAGATCGGCGAGGCTGTTATAGACTGTTGGGAGAATGAACCTGCCATCGACCGCGAACTACTTGACCGGGTAACCATCGCCACCCCGCATATTGCCGGTTTTTCTGCCGATGGTAAAGCAAACGGGACACGTACCTGCCTGGAAAATATCGAACGATTTTTCAATGTAAAAATAGAGAAATTAAAAGAAGTGATGCCTCCTGCGCCCATCGATTCGGCTATCGATCTGGCTGGTGTGACGGAGCATCGTATCGAATATGCGATCTTAAAAAGTTTCGATCCGCTTATTGTAGACAAGTCATTACGGGAAAATCCCGATAAATTTGAATGGCTCCGGGCAAATTACAATCATCCAAGAGAGTTTGCAGCCTATACGGTCTGGAATACGACAAAGGAAGAAAGAATACTCCTGAACAAACTGGGTTTCCGGTAAATAGAAAGGAAAAGATGATGATCTCTTCGCTTTTCGTATATGAACATGATGAAACTTCTTGTCGATGTAACTGCCTGTCGATAATTGTCAACAAGCCTGTCGATAATTATGAGCAAGCTTGCCGACAATTGTGAGCAAGCCTGTCGACAATTATCGACAGGCAAAAACTTTAGTATCGATCACACAACATATAACGATAAAAAGCACTGGACATAAGCATTTTATTCTAATAAAAACAGTAACAAATCCAACAACTCACAGCAATGGCAAAAGACAAGTTATTATCTCCCGGTTTCTGCTATATATTAACAGCAAACTTTTTGCTGTTCTTTGCATTTTACCTGATATTACCTATCCTGCCTTTTTACTTGCAGGAACGGTTTATGACGGATAAATCGATGATCGGATTCATCCTGTCCTGCTATACGATCGCTTGCCTTTGCATCCGACCGTTTTCGGGATATCTACTGGACACTTTTGCCCGGCGGCCGTTATACCTGCTGGCTTATGGTATCTTTATGGTTATTTTTGCAGGATATATGGTTGCCAGCCTACTGAGTATATTTATCGTATTGCGCATCCTCCATGGGTTTGCTTTCGGCATGGTGACGGTTTCCGGTAATACGATCGTGATCGATATCCTGCCTTCTTCCCGACGTGGTGAAGGACTCGGATATTACGGGATGGCGAATAACCTGGCAATGAGTTTCGGACCGATGATCGGGCTGTTTATGCATGAAAGTTTCAATTATGAGGTAATCTTTTCCTGTTCGCTGATCTCCTGTTTCCTCGGATTTATAATGGCTTACCTGGTGAAAACACCTTACAAGCAACCGGTTAAGAAAGAACCTATATCCCTCGACCGCTTTTTCCTGGTAAAAGGTCTTTGGGCCGGAATATCTTTATTGCTCCTTTCCATTCCTTATGGGATGACGACAACCTATGTTGCCATGTATGCCGACGAGATCGGCATTTCGGTACATTCCGGACTTTACTTTACCTTTATGGCAGTCGGACTGGCCGTATCGCGCCTGTTCTCCGGGCGACAGGTAGACAAAGGGCGTATCACGCTGGTTATCATATTGGGAATGTTTCTGGCATGCGCCAGTTTCTTCGCTCTCGCATCACTCGAGACGCTGATGAAATGGAATCCGGTATTCACTTCCTATCTATTTATTGGGATCGCCTTGTCACAGGGAGTCGCTTTCGGCACGATGTTTCCGGCCTTCAACACACTGTTTGTCAATCTTGCTCCCAATAGCCAGCGGGGAACGGCCACATCGACTTACCTCACCAGCTGGGATGTCGGTATCGGTATCGGATTGATGATAGGGGGAAGTATAGCGCAAAGCTTCGGCGGATTCAATCACGCTTATCTTTTCGGGGCTTGCCTCACGGTGTTGTCTACGATCTTCTTTATGGCAAAAGGAGGACCGCATTTCAACAGAAACAAACTGCGGTAAAATCGCGTCAGTCTTTTCTCAGTTGTTCTATATAGTCACACAACTTCTCTATCCCTTTCTCACTTTTTATCTTTTCAGCAACTGCCACTGCATTCTTCTTATAATCAGGGTTATTTACAAGATCAGCCATCTTTTCTTCCAGTTCATCTTCCGAAACTTTAGCGATCTTCACTCTTGCCGGTCCCAATCCCAGGACTTGTACCCGATACGCCCAATAAGGCTGGTCGAGAAGCAAAGGAGTGATCAGTTGAGGGACTCCTGCACGCGCTACACTATGCGTCGTCCCGCTTCCTCCGTGATGGATAACAGCATCGCAATGCGGGAAGATCAGGTGATGAGGGATCGGTTTATGCATCAGGAACAACTGCTCGTTTCCCTGTAAAGAAGCGCCGGTCTTTGCCCAACCGGAACCGACAACCAGCCGGTATTGTTTTCGTTCGCAAATCCGGGCCAACATTCCGCAAAAACGTTCGCGGTCTTTTGTCGTACAACTTCCCAGGGTGAAAAAGAGAACCGGGGTCTGGTCTTTATTGATAAATGCCATCAGTTCACGATAGGCCTCTTCGTCATATTCGAAAGTATCATTAAAACAATATCCGCCGATATTCCAACGGAAACGTTCATCCCAAACCGGATCGGTATGTCCCAGGTACTGACTGTACAACAAAAAATTATCACTGTTTTTTCCGGCATCCTGGCCGAAATTCCGGATCGGAGCCAGACCGTATTTTGCGCGGTTTTTATTAATCGTATCTTTCACCATATAGTTAGAGACACGGTTCATCATCAACCAAAGCAATTTCGGGGTAAATATCGGATTAGGCTTCGGATACGGGAAAGCTGGAGGCGGCATTTTCTCACCGGGAAGGAAAGGAGCAAAAGCAGTCCGGACAAACGGTTTCTTACAATATTCCGCTATTCCTGTCGCAGCAAATTCAGTATTGGCAGCGACAAGGACATCATTCTGTTCCAACAGCGGTATCACCTGTACAAACTGTTTGTCAATCGCATCGCGTGTCCATTCCACGATCCTTTTGAAACTTTGTTTATTCTCGGCTGCATCCGCCATCATCCCGCCAATATTATCGAAATCCTGCAAAACTACTTTTACAGGATATTTTTTAGCCATCTCCTCAAAAACATGGGGTAAATTCATTGTCACTTCATGCCCCCGTTCAACCAGTTCGCGGGCAATAGCCAGGTAGGGTAATACATCACCCTGTGATCCTCTTGTTACAAGCAGTATTTTCATCGATTCAATATTTTATCACGTAGTTTTTCCACGACAGCTCAGATCTCCCTGTCTTCACTGTCATTCAGGACACACTGTTCTTCGACTTCATATCCTTCTTCCACCTTTTTACTTTCTGCTTTCCGTTTAAAAAGCATCCGCACCAAAAAGGCTAAAAAACCTAATAATAGACTCATTAACATAATGAGAACAAAGAACGTACATATAAACATATCCGTCAATGTCTATTTTTCACATTCGATATTCCATTATTAATAATATTACATTGCCACATATTAGCTCACAGCTAGTTATACATCCTAAAACATTCAATTCTTAAGAATAGAATATTGATTCTGAAATATAGCTATTGTTTGGTATAAAGTTATATCGGTACTTTGTAACATCAAAATTAAACAATAAAAAGAAAAGTAAATGAACAAGTATTTATTGCGCAACTTTCTTTATGCCATCTGCATGGTCGCTTTACTAACCGCCTGCGATGATAATGATGATGATGCCGGTTTCGAAATGAACGGAACCTATTCCAACAAGTTGAGCGCACCCGAGGGTGGCGACGCACTGATCCTGACTTACAGTGGACGAGAGTTTATCGGTAAGGATGTCGCTTTCAAGATGATTAACGACAATACAGCAAACATTACCCTACAAGGCGTTCTTCCCGGAGAAACCGCCACTCCACTGGAAAATGTAACCCTGACCACTGAAACCAACGGTTATTCTTTTGCCGGAAACGGAACCGGAACCAATGGGACCACCTTCGCTTATACCGGTAAAGTTGAAAAAGGGAAAATGACCCTGGCCCTAACCGATGTGAAGATCGCATCGAACCAGTTGACAGCGAATAAAACCTGGTATCCGGTACAAACCGGAGTTACCGAAGAGACCGATCCGGTTCAAGGCCCCTACACATGCCGGCATTATGCCTTCCACCTGGTAACAGACAACCTGATACTGGCACAGGCTGCCCCCATGCTCGAAGGTATGGTAGGAAATCTGATCACCTGGTTCATAAACAATGTAACATTCAATCCAGACGGCAATATTACAGCCAGCTATGGAACCATGCCTGAAGGTAAGGCACTTGCCGACCTGCTGAATGCTGCTCCCGACAGAAAAGAAAGCGACTGGATCTCTTCCCCTATCAATCTGGCTTCTTATTATGTAAAAGACGATTCCGAACTTTATATCGTTCCCAATGTAGATATGATCCTTTACCAGATCCAGCAAAATAAAACCAAAGCAGATAGCAGTCTGGACCCGGCTGTTCTTGCAGCCGTTTACCAGCAGCTCAATAAATGGAGCACCACTGGTATTAAAATGACTATCCGTAAAAACTCAGAAGTCCCTTACAATAATATGGGCAGTCTGATCGCTTACAAAGGTGATATTTTCATGTTCCTCGATAAGGAAGAAATAGCAGCATTCATTCCCCTCCTTTCTTTAGTAAAAGGACTTCTTCCCGAAGATATCCTGAACGGACCGATGGGCCCGATGATCGGAACCATACTCGACATGTTGAGCGGAAGCCTGCAACAGGCACAAACACTCGAACTGGGTATGATGCTGACCAAAGAAAAACAGACACTATAACAAATAAAAATGATAGAAATGAAAAAGTTATATGTAATAGCATTCCTACTAACCTTTTTAACAGGGCCTGCTTTCGGGCAAATAATGAAAGGGTACATTTACGATCAGGAAACGAACGAACCGCTGGCCGGTGTCAATATTACTTATAAAAGACTGAGCGGAGAAACAGACGGAACAGTCTCAAATGCCGACGGTTTTTATCAGATCAGCCTGCCGGAAGGTGGCGTAGATTTACTATTCAGCTATATAGGATACGAAAACGAAATGCTCCCGGTAGTAATCAACCGGAACGAGACAAAGACCCGCGACGTACGGATGCGTATCAAAGCGAACTTGCTGGGTGACGTAGTAGTCAGTGCCGGACGTTTCGAACAGAAACTGAGTAACGTAACAGTCTCAATGGATCTACTGAAAGCGGACGATATAGCCAAACAGGCTCCTACCGACCTGAGTTCTACGCTGAACACAATGCCCGGAGTCGATATCAACGACAAACAGCCTTCCATTCGTGGAGGTAACGGCTGGACCTATGGTGTAGGTTCCCGAAGCCTCGTATTGATAGACGGAATGAGTGCCCTGACTTCCGGGACAGGTATTATCAACTGGAACATCGTTCCCCTTGAAAACATCGAACAGGTGGAAGTGATGAAAGGTGCTTCGTCAGTACTTTACGGTTCGTCGGCTTTAAACGGGGTAATCAATATCCGCACCAAACGTCCTAGCCTCACTCCGGTAAGTACCTTGCGTACATATATAGGTATTTATGGCGATCCGGCCAATGAAGACTATCAATGGAGTGACAAATCGTTCTGGAAAGAAGGTAAATATGAAGTAGAGCCTTTCCTTCGCAAAAATGTATTTTCAGGGATCAGAAACCCGATGTATGAAGGGATAGACTTTTCACATGCCCGTCGTATCGGCAACTTCGATGTGTCGGCCGGATTAAATATGTTCACCGATGAAGGTTATAAAGAACAAGGTTACAACAAACGTTTCCGGGCCGGAGGTAATCTGACTTACCATCAGCCGATGACAGACGGCAATCTGGTAAATTACGGTTTCAACGTAAACTATATGAGCGACAAATACGCCGACTTCTTCCTGTGGCGTTCTCCGAAGGAGGCTTACCAGCCCTCTCCTATTGCGAACATGGGACGCGAAGCCAATACATTCTATATCGACCCGTTCTTTAACTTCACAAACCCATCCAACAACACATCGCATAAGATAAAAGGACGTTTTTATTATCGTGGAGATAATATTGCAGACGGCTCGAACAACGGCAAGTCGATCACCGATATCCTGGGTAATATGGGAACAGACGCCAGTGCCATCGCCGGGATCGTCCAGAATGTACAGAACGGTGATTACAGCATGTTCTACCCCTTGATACAGCCGGCTCTTCAAGGTGATATCAACGGACTGGTAAACGGCACGACCAATCTATTGAACGGAATCTTCCCGACAGCAACCACCGCCGATTACTGCGACCTGCTTTCATGGGTGATGAAACGCGGTATCCCCAGCAGCACATCCGACCTGGTGCCCTGGTTATCGAACGCAATCGATCCGAAGTCAGATCCGGTCAGCATCGACAAGAACTATACTTATTATCTGGATTACCAATTCAATAAGAAATGGGATAACGGTACGCAAATCACGGCCGGTGCTACTTACGAACATATGCGCAGTACATCAGTTACCACCGGTAACCATGACAGCGACAATGCCGCCCTGTTCTTCCAGTACGACCAACGCTTTTTCGATCGTCTGAGCGTATCGGCCGGCATGCGTGCGGAATACTATCGCGTCGATGACTTCCTACGTGAATCCGACACAAAGATATTCGGAGCCAAAGTACCTGTAAAACCGATCTTCCGTGCCGGACTGAATTATCAGCTGGCAGACTACAGCTTCATCCGCGCCAGCTTCGGACAAGGCTACCGTTATCCGTCCCTGACAGAGAAATATGCCCGTAAAGACATCGGTGGTGTCGGTGTATTCCCGAATAATGAAGTAAAAGCAGAAAAGGGAGTAAACGCTGAACTGGGTATCAAACAAGGATATAAATTCGGCAATCTGATGGGATTCTTCGACGTTGCCGGTTTCTATACGCAGTATACAGATATGATCGAATTCCGTTTCGGATTCTTTGACCCTAATTCATTTGCATACGCCAATAGTACAAAAGATATACTCGGAATCCTTGCCCAAGGACAGATGCCGGGTATCGGAGCACAGTTCTATAACGTATCGAAAGCCCGTATCTACGGAGCCGAGATCAGTACCAACGGTTTCTATGACTTTAACCCGGATACCCGTCTTTCTTATAACCTCGGTTACGTATACATCGAACCGGAAGATGCAGACTATAAGGAGAAGAACGAACTCGAAGCACAGTATAACGATCCGCTCCGGGCCAAAGAAAAATCTAACGACTCCAAATATCTGAAATACCGCCAGAAACATACCGTTAAAGGAGTGCTCGATTTCCAGTGGAAACGTTTGAATCTCGGAATGAATGTAACCTGGAAGAGTAAAATGCTGGCCGTGGATTACCTGATGGTCGACGAGCGCGAAAAGGATCAACCGGATGTAATGGAATATATCCGCCAGCTTCTTTATGGTAACGTAGACGGCCAGACGCTTAATTCTTACTGGAAAGAAAAGAATACCGACTATTGCGTAGTCGACCTGCGTGCTGGTGTGAAGATCACGAAAGATGTTTCTTTCCAGTTCATGATCAACAACCTGTTCAATAAAGAATACTGCACACGTCCGATGCTGGTATCTGCACCGCGTACGTATGTAATGCAACTAAATATGAATTTTTGACCAAACCACGATGAATCGAAAAGCCCTACTGACACAATGTTCAGTAGGGCTTAATTTTTTAAATTCTTTTCCTGTTATTTTAATATATCCTCTATCACATGCGGATAATGTGCATATTCCAGCGCATGCACTTTTGCAGCCACTTCTTCGGGAGTGTCGGTAGGCAACACTTCACATTTAGCCTGGAAAATAATATCCCCTTCATCATAATTCTCATTAATATAATGTATGGTGATACCCGATTCTTTGTCACCTTCCGCCACTACAGCTTCATGTACATGCATACCATACATACCTTTTCCACCATGTTTCGGCAACAGGGCAGGATGTATATTGATGATCTTTCCCGGATAGGCTTTCAATAAGGCATCCGATATCTTGTTCATAAAACCAGCTAAAACGATCAGATCAACCTGATATTCCGCCAATTTCGCCAGAATCGGAGAACCTTCCACAAATTCCTCACGGGAAAACACGAAAGAAGGAATTCCGAGATTATTGACACGGGCATGCACGCCCACTTTTTTGTTATTCGACAAAACAACCGCCACTTTAACGGTTTCACTTTTAGAGAAATATCGGGCGATATTCTCGGCATTTGTACCCGAGCCGGAGGCAAAAATTGCTACGTTTTTCATATTTTCCTATGTTTTAGTGCACACGAAAAGAAAAAATGTGCAGTTTTCCGCATTTTTAGTGCATTAAATTTGTTTTGTAACATAAAAAATTCTTTTCTTTGCACTGCAAATTTAAAAAGTATATTCGTATTTATTAATCTAAATTGAAAAAGTTATGTCTGAAGTTGCATCTAGAGTAAAGGCTATCATCGTTGATAAATTAAGTGTTGAAGAAACAGAAGTTACAAACGAAGCAAGCTTTACTAATGATTTAGGAGCAGACTCTCTTGACACTGTAGAGTTGATTATGGAATTCGAAAAGGAATTCGGTATTTCAATTCCTGATGATCAGGCAGAAAAGATTACAACAGTAGGCGACGCAGTTGCTTATATCGAAGCTAACGCGAAGTAATCAATCCTTTTAATTAAAGGTATGGAATTAAAAAGAGTTGTAGTAACAGGTCTTGGTGCCATTACTCCTCTTGGTAATACCCTCGCAGAAACATGGGAGGGTATTATCAATGGGAAGAGTGGAGCCGGTCCTATTACGCAGTTTGATGCATCCAAATTCAAGACACAATTTGCATGCGAAGTTAAAGGCTTCGATCCGTTATCAGTAATGGATCGTAAGGAAGCCCGTAAATGTGACCGTTATAGTTTATTTGCAATAAGTGCCGCAAAACAAGCAATCGAAGATGCTGCTATGGACTTGGACAAAGAGGACAAGGACCGTATCGGCGTTATTTTTGCTTCAGGTATCGGCGGTATCAAGACATTTGACGAAGAAGTATTAGGATATGCGAAGATAAAAGATACGATCGGACCGAAATTCAACCCGTTTTTCATCCCAAAGATGATTTCGGATATCGCAGCCGGACATATCTCCATGCTTTATGGATTCCGTGGTCCTAACTTTGCAACAGTGTCGGCTTGTGCCTCTTCTACCAATGCAATCAGCGATGCATACAACTATATCCGTTTGGGTAAAGCTAATGTAATCGTGACAGGTGGTGCGGAAGCAGCTATTGCAGATTCTGGTGTCGGTGGGTTCAACTCAATGAATGCGCTGTCAACCCGTAACGATTCACCCGAAACAGCTTCTCGTCCATTCAGCGCAAGTCGCGACGGTTTCGTCATGGGAGAAGGTGGAGCATGTTTGATCTTGGAAGAGATGGAACACGCTTTGGCACGTGGAGCTAAAATATATGCTGAAATCGCCGGAACAGGAATGTCTGCCGATGCATACCATTTGACTGCCTCTCATCCTGATGGATTAGGAGCAAAGTTAGTGATGCGTAATGCACTGGAAGATGCAGAAATGACTCCGGAAGAGATCGATTATATCAATGTTCACGGAACATCTACTCCGGTAGGAGATATATCAGAAGTAAAAGCGATTAAAGATGTGTTCGGAGATCATGCTTACAAACTGAATATCAGTTCAACGAAGTCAATGACCGGTCATTTATTAGGTGCAGCAGGAGCTATCGAAGCCATGTTATGCATCATGGCAATAAAAGACGGTATCATTCCTCCGACGATCAACCACGCTGATGGCGACGATGATCCTGAAATAGATTATAAACTGAATTTCACATTCAATAAAGCTCAAAAAAGAGAAATACGGGCTGCATTATCCAATACATTTGGATTCGGTGGCCACAATGCTTGTGCTATTGTTAAAAAATTTGTGAAGTAACGTGTTTACACAATTATACAAAAAGATAAGGCTCCTAAAACATAAAAATAAGGAGCCTTATTCTTCTTTATATAAGATACTGGGATTTTACCCCGATAACATCCACGTTTATGAGCAAGCCTTCCTGCATAAATCTTCCTCTATCGAAGACAGCGACGGCAAATGGCTGAATAACGAACGTCTGGAGTTCTTGGGTGATGCCATATTGGATGCCATCGTAGCAGACATTGTATATAAACATTTTCAAAACAAACGGGAAGGTTTCCTGACCAATACCCGTTCAAAGATCGTACAACGCGAGACACTCAACCGCGTGGCTGTTGAGCTGGGACTCGACAAAATGGTCGTTTATTCGGCTAAACTAAGCTCACACAACAATCACATGTATGGTAATGCACTGGAAGCACTGATCGGAGCTATCTACCTGGATCAGGGATATCGCGCCTGTTACCGGTTTATCGACCATGTGATCATCAAACGATACATCGATCTGGATAATATAGCCCGCAAAGAGGTGAACTTCAAATCGAGCCTGATAGAATGGAGCCAGAAGAATAAACTGGAGGTAACATTCGACCTGATAGAATCGTTTTCCGACAATGACGGTAACCCTGTATTCCAGACAGGTGTAACCTTATCCGACATGCAGATCGGCGTCGGTATCGGTTATTCCAAAAAAGAGTCGCAACAGAATGCCGCCAAGATGGCCATCAAGAAACTGCGTACCGATAAAGCCTTTCAGCAGTTCATCTCCGAACTGAAAAAGAAACAGACAGGGGAAAATACTGCCGAGCATGAATTTGAGGATCTACCGGAAGAAGAGCCTTCATCCGAGCAGACTTCCGTAGAACTGCCGACAAACAAAAAAACGGAATGCATTGATGCCACCATCAATGAAGAAGTCCGGTAATTACTTACCGAACGAAATTCCCATTCTTTCTCCCTGAATAATCAGGTCATTTTCCGGAGTGACCAGTTTTAGCTTGCCTGCCACTTCCGACAAGGCAATCGATTCCACTTTGTCCCCTTTCATACATACCATCTGTCCGAATTGGCGGTTTGCGATCAGTTCTGTAGCATGTCCACCCAGACGGGTAGCCAGGTTACGGTCGAACGGAGAAGGGTTGCCGCCGCGCTGGATATAGCCTAAAACCGTATCGCGGCATTCGATACCGGTAGCCGCTTCGATCGTGCGGGTGATATAATCGGACGGACGTTTCTTGTCGGGCGTTTCTACCCCTTCGGCGACAACAACGATAGAATAAGGTTTACCCCGATGGGCACGGTCGAGGATCGTTTCGTTTACCCTGTCCATATCATATCCGAGTTCAGGAAGCAGGATCACATCCGCTCCCCCTGCCATCCCGGCATAGAGGGCGATCCATCCGGCATGATGTCCCATCACCTCTACCACCATCACACGTTTATGTGAACTGGCAGTCGAATGCAGACGGTCGATCGCATCCGTCGCAATATTAACGGCCGTATCGAAACCGAAAGTGATATCCGTACCCCACACGTCATTATCGATCGTCTTCGGAACACCTATTATATTCAGTCCCAGGGCAGACAACATTCCTGCTGTTTTCTGCGTACCGTTTCCACCAATACAGACGAGACAATCTAATCCTAATTCTTCATAATTCTGTATAATAACCTGAGGCTTTTCACTTTCGCCCGAAGCTAGCAGTTTACGGAATGGTTTCTCGCGGGAAGTACCCAGGATTGTCCCGCCCAGATTCAGAATGCCGGAAAGACTACGTTCGTCGAACGATTGAATATCTTTGTTCAGCAGCCCAACAAAACCACTATGGATACCTATTACTTCCATGCCGTAATGCATGATGGCAGTTTTACCTACACCGCGAATCGTAGCGTTTATACCGGGACAATCACCCCCGGAAGAAAGGATACCTATTTTCATTGTTTTGTTAATTATGTATACGACAAAGATATAAATAAAAAGAGAATGCCTACATTTGCAACCTATACAAATAAAAGGAGCATGGATATTTTAACAAATACGATATCACTACTCTTCCGGCATCGGCAGAAAGAAATAGAGAAATACGGGCAAGACACCGACTTGCTCCAACGCAAGCAATTGCGTTCTCTGTTGTCGACCGCACGCAATACCGAATGGGGTCTGACATACGATTACAAAAGTATCCGCAATTACAGCGATTTCTGTGAGCGTGTCCCGCTTCAGACCTACGATGATATCAAGCCTTATGTGACACGGATGATCAATGGAGAAAGGAATATTCTCTGGCCTTCGGTCGTCAAGTGGTACGCTAAAAGCAGCGGTACCACGAACGACAAAAGTAAATTCCTACCTGTCACCCGCGAGGTACTTCACGGTTGTCACTATCAAGGTGGTTTCGACACCGTTTCACTCTATCTCCGGAATAATCCCGAAAGCCACTTCTTCTCTAAAAAAGGACTGATACTCGGAGGAAGCCACAGCCCCTCCCCTCTCAATCAAAATTCTCATTGCGGCGACCTGTCGGCTGTTCTGTTACAGAACCTGAACCCGCTGGTCAACCTCATGCGTGTTCCAGCCAAACGGATCATCCTCATGGACGAATGGGAAAGCAAAATAAAAGCAATCGTCGACAGTACATGGAATAAAGATGTGAACAGTCTTTCCGGCGTTCCTTCCTGGATGCTGGTCCTGATTAAATCGGTTCTGAAAAAGACCGGACGGGAATACCTGAGTGATGTATGGCCCAACCTGGAAATATTCTTCCATGGCGGCATCAGTTTCGAACCTTACCGGGAGCAATATAAATCGTTGATCCCTTCGAATAAGATGCATTATATGGAGACCTACAACGCATCGGAAGGTTTCTTCGGCATACAGGATGACCCGGCAGACCAGAGCCTGTTGATGATGCAGGATTATGGGGTTTTCTACGAGTTCATTCCTATGTCGGAGGTAGGGACTTCCAACCCGACCATCCTGCCGTTGGAAGCTGTAGAAACGGGGAAAAATTATGCAATGGTGATAAGTACTTCCGGTGGATTATGGCGTTATCAGATCGGCGATACGGTTCGTTTTACCTCCCTTTTCCCGCATAAATTCGTTATTTCGGGAAGAACCAAGCATTATATCAATGCCTTCGGAGAAGAGTTGATGGTAGATAATGCCGACAAAGCAATCAGCCGGGTAAGTATCCGAACCGGAGCTAAAGTAAAAGAATATACCGCTGCTCCGCTCTTTATGCTGGATAAAGCCAAAGGCCGTCACCAATGGTTTATCGAGTTTGAAACCATGCCGCCTTCGCTGGAAGAATTCGCATCACTGTTGGACAAGACCTTGCAAGAACTGAATTCCGATTATGAAGCCAAGCGTTATAAAGAAATATCTCTTCAACCCCTCGAAATAACGGTAGCCCACGAAGGCGCTTTCTACGAATGGCTTAAACAGAAGGGTAAGCTGGGTGGTCAACACAAAATACCGCGCCTAAGCAACGACCGGACACACATAGAGGAGTTATTGGCTATTAACGAGCGGTTATCTTAAAACGAATAAGAGAAATAAAGTCCCCCTCCCCGTTCATTGAATGTTGGAGCAATAACCATGTTCTTAGCCGCTTTACGGTTTACCTTGCGCGCAATGGCATTACGGATAGGGAAATAAGTAAGATAAGCTAATTCGACAGAAAGGATACCAAAACCGGCTCCCGCTACCACATCGGCCACCCAATGCCGGTTGTTATACAGCCGTGAGCCGGCTACGAACAACGCTATTGCATATCCTGAATAAGCCAATACGGGACTACTGTCTTTAAACTCTTTATAAGCTATATGTGCCCCCAGGAATGCATTGGCCGTATGGCCGGAAGGAAACGAATAGGGACCTCCGTCAGGACGGGTTTCATTTACCGAATACTTCAGGGCACGGGTCATCACTGCATTCATTCCCTCAGCCATTGTCACCAGGAAGAGCTGATCCACCCAATTATGTTTCTCCTTTCCCATCAGATCGCAAACGAAAACCCAGCCCAGCATTCCCCACTCCAGATAATCGTCCACCCGGATTTTCTTCACATCGCTTTTCCGGGAGAAAAGGTGAAAATCGTTCATACCGTCGATGGCCGTCCCCACCGCTCCGACAGTGATCAGAGACGCAGGAAGGATCAGATGCTTAGGATTGAATTTGTACTCGATAACCGACATCTTCTGCGGCAGGCTATCGGATACCGCCTCGTTCTGTGCCTCCACAGGCGACAAACGGATAATCATCAGAAGGGCAACGATAAGTATGGATATTCTCATTCCTTACAGGCTTAATCTTTTTTATTCAAACCACAAAGAAACAAAAAATAACTTACCTTTGTTTCATTATAGATCGTATTGATCTCCGTTTATAAACAAATTAAAGACATTCATTCCGATGAAAAGAGCAAACAACAGGCCCATGCTGGCTGCCTTTATTTTATGTGCAGGACTACTTTCCGCCTGCGGACAAAAGAAAACTCAACAAGAACCCCAGGAAGAACAGGTAACTGCCGAATTAGTCGGCAACGATAAAGACGAACACGGATGTATTGGTTCAGCAGGTTATACATGGTCGGAAGTACAGCAAAACTGTATCCGTCTTTTCGAATCAGGTACACGTTTGGAAGCAATCGATGGTAAATCGTCCGCTTACCTCGTATTCAGCCCGGACTCATTAAAAGCCGAACTGTTCTTTTCAACCGGAGAACCGAGCGAAGTACTCGACCGCCGTTCACTGCCTGCCGGAGGCTACGCCTGGAATGTAGAAGACGACGATACAAAAAATGTACGTTCCATCGATGGCGTATGGACTATCAGCCAACGCGGAACAGAAATCTACCGCCAGAATAAGACGGAAGCAGACAGCTCGTTAGGAGCCGTGCAAACTCTTACTTACGAAGGTTTACTTCCCTGTGCCGATTGTCCGGGTATCCGTTACGACCTGACTATCCGTAGCAGAGAACATAGTGGAGACGGCACTTTCACCCTTTCACAAACGTACCTGGAAGCGGAAGACGGTAAAGATGCCACATTCGCAACCAACGGTAAACGTCTTACTCTAAAAGGGATACCTGGTGACGATAATGCAACCGTATGGCAACTGGTCTCTGACAATGGGGATGAAGTGATGAACTTCCTCTGCGAAAACGATTCTACGTTAACACTTCTGGGTGAAGACTTTACGAAAGCCGAATCGGAGCTGAATTACAGTATCAAACTGGTCAAAAAGTAGTAAGAAAGCAGGCTAAAATAGCATTCAAACCATTCACCTTTTTGCAAAACCATTCACCCTACATATTGATCGCTAATACTATCTAAATCAAAATATTGACCATCAAAAAGTGAAGGGTGAAAGGTTTTTCTCTAAAAAACCACAGGTAGAGATATCGCAAAATATCAATTTTCAGTTCTCACATCCCGTTTCTCATCAAATCCACCATCAAACTGATTATCTTTGATTTCAGAGTTGATTACACGCTGGAAGAAGAAACGATGTTTGTTCCAGTGGAAAGCCGGATACTGGTTGTTCTGTTTGATTGTATTATTCCGGAAAATCAGTCCGTCTACCGACTTGGCATACAGGATCGGAGCATCGAATGTTTCAAACTCATTATTCTCGATCACGATGTCGCTATGGAAATATTTCTTCTGATCTTTCAGGTTTGGTATTTCGGGGTAGATTGAGATAACGGCATTCGTAAACTGGAACATATTCGTCAATGAGTTGATGAACTTGTTGTTACGGATCAATACATCGTGGCAGGCACCTGTTTCAAACCAACCGTTACAATCGCCACACAGTAGGATTGCCGTACCAGAAGTATGATCGAATACATTGTTTTCAACAACTGTCTTTTTCGGAGTACTGAACAGGGAACCGCGGGCACGGTTATTACGGATCACGTTGTCGGCAAAGTACACTTCAGGTGTCCATTCCAGGTTCTCGATACCAAATGTTCCTGCTTCGCTGATTGCAGGATCGATACTTTCTTCAAAAACGATCTCAAACTGTTTTGCTCCATGTGCACTCGGTTTATCGATCGCTTTAATAGAGGCTACTTTATTCTGGTTACCGATAATTTCCATTGTCTTTGAATCGATAAACTGTACGGCATCACCCGGGAAGCCCCATTCAAAGCCATAACTTTGCGAATGCATATATTCGCCGACCAGCGTTTTGTCGTCCACACGTTTCTGGATTTTTAAATAAGTGCCATGTACGTTGATCGCATCGTCCATCATCCCCTCATACAGACCACCCACAGAAATGATCTTTCCTTTACAACCGGAGAAGTGAGTTGCATCTGCCTGAGTGGTGAAGTAACGCGGATCACTGTCGCCACGAAGACATACGGAGAATTTATTCAACGTAATATTTTCACTCATCTGAGCCAACAGACCCATGCCTTCTGCATAGTGTACCTGGATATTATCCAGTGTCGTATTCGTATCGTAAGAAACAAAAATGCCCGGTGTAGGACGGCCGTAACCACGCATAGCAACAACTGTTCCGGGGATCAATTTCTTATTTTTCCATTTAGTAGACTTGATCACACGGGGAGACAACTCTGTTACACCCTGAGCTCCTACACTGATATCACTGGTGGTATAAACCAGACGTTTGGTATCGCCTTCAAAGGCAATTCCCCACCGGGGTGAGTGTTCCCAACCTTCACCCTTAGCTACAAATGCACTGTCGCGTATTTCATACTGAACCCAGGGAGCCACTTCGTAAGTAATCGCTCCGGCTACCGTATCGTTTTCCAGCACTTTCACCTGGCTGATATGCGGGTTTTCGAAGTCGATACTGAAGTTCTTCAGTGTACAGTTTTCCGAACTTATCAGCGAAACAGGCAACATACGGCCATGGAATATCAATTCCGAGCCTTGTCCGTCGAAGACAATATTCTTCATGTTCTCGAAAGGAAGTCCTACCAATTTCGGATTATCCTGATCGTGGTTGGAGATAAAATACTCTTTTTGTGCAGCTCCTTCTGGATAGAAATCATAACGTCCTTTGGGTAAAACGATCCGGATCGTATCATCCGATGTGTGAGAAGCGGCGATCTGTTCCAATGCTTTTGCCATAAGCGGGGAAGCATTCTCCTTAGTATCAGGAACAAGACCGAAATTCGATAAATCGTACGGATTCTTTGTTTGTGCACAGGAACACAACAGCACAAAACAAAGTAAAGTACTAAAAACAGCAATTGAGTTTTTCATATTATTTATTATCTAGTTATTAACCGGACAAATATACAAATTCTTTGCAACCTAGTTGCACTCCATTCTGTCTACCTTTGTATCAGTAAACGAATAAAACAGGTAAAGATATGGGACATTCTTGTAGTTGTAATTCTAATTGCCACGCTCATTCTCAGGAGAAACATCACATTTCCCCCTACCTGCTTCCGGCTATTTCTTTCGTCATGTTATTGGCCGGGATCTATATGCAGCAAACTGAAGCGGAAATGTTCAGGAAAGAATTGGTAAGGTTCATCTGGTATCTATTGGCTTATCTGCCAGTCGGACTACCCGTAATGAAGGAAGCGATAGAGAGTATGCGGGAAAAAGATGTTTTCAGTGAATTCACACTTATGTGTATTGCCACACTCGGAGCTTTCTATATCGGTGAATATCCGGAAGGGGTTGCCGTTATGCTATTCTACTCCATCGGCGAGATCTTCCAGGATAATGCGGTAGCTAAAGCCCGCAAAAATATCAGTGCCCTGCTCGATGTAAGGCCTGAAACGGCAACGGTCATCCGCAATAACAAACAGATTACCCTTGCTCCTACAGAAGTTCTTCCCGGAGAAATCATTGAAGTGAAAGCGGGAGAAAGAGTTCCTCTTGACGGGAAGTTATTAAGTGAGGTTGCCGCATTCAATACAGCCGCCCTTACCGGAGAAAGTATGCCGCGTAATATTCACCGGGATGAAGAGGTTTTGGCTGGTATGATCGTAACTGACAAAGTGATTCGGATAGAAGTGACAAAACCGTATAACCAAAGTGCGTTGGCACGCATTCTCGAACTGGTACAGAATGCATCGGAACGAAAAGCTCCGGCGGAACTGTTCATCCGGAAATTTGCACGTATTTATACGCCGATCGTAACCGGACTGGCTTTCCTGATCGTCTTACTTCCTTATTTATATTCATTGATACAACCAGATTTCCTGTTCATTTTCAACGACTGGTTGTACCGGGCACTCGTATTTTTGGTTATTTCCTGCCCTTGTGCACTGGTTATCAGTATCCCATTGGGCTACTTCGGTGGGATCGGGGCTGCTTCACGGCAAGGAATCTTATTTAAAGGGGGCAACTATCTGGATGCCATCACCAAAATCAATACAGTCGTATTCGATAAGACCGGGACATTGACCAAAGGGATATTCGAGGTACAATCCTTATCTGCCGCCGATCATATATCGGAAAAGGAACTGCTCCGCGTCGTCGCCTCCGTCGAAAGCCGTAGCAATCATCCGATCGCCAAGGCGATCCTGGCTTATGCCCGGGAACAACAAACGGGAATCGACACAAACATCGATACAACCGAACTGGCGGGCTACGGGTTAAAAGCCGTAATTGACGGAAAAGAAGTGCTAGTAGGCAACACCCGCTTGCTGGATTCGGAAGAAATTATATTTCATTCGAATGAAAATGAAATTTCTTCCGAGAGAAACTTACTTTTCTCCCGGTTGAACGAAATTCCCGAAACAGTCGTAGTTTGTGCCATCGACGGACAGTATGCCGGTTACATCCTCCTGGCCGATACACCCAAAGAGGATGCCGCAACAGCTATCAAACGATTAAAAGAATTAAATATTAATAACCTGGAGATATTATCCGGAGATAAACAAATAATTGTTTCTAAATTAGCTAGCCGTTTGGGGATCCCGCATGCATACGGCGATCTTCTTCCGGAAGGCAAAGTCGCTCACCTGGAAGAACTGAAACGGAATCCGGAGAACCGGATAGCCTTTGTGGGCGACGGAATCAACGACGCTCCGGTGCTTGCCCTGAGCGACATAGGCATTGCAATGGGTGGATTGGGAAGCGATGCGGCAATAGAGACGGCAGACGTAGTGATACAAACCGACCAGCCCAGCAAAGTAGCTACGGCGATCCGTATCGGTCAGTTCACACGTAATATCGTATGGCAGAACATTGCGTTGGCATTCGGCGTCAAACTGATTGTATTGATCCTGGGAGCCGGAGGTGTAGCAACCATGTGGGAGGCTGTTTTTGCAGATGTCGGTGTCGCTCTATTGGCCATCCTTAATGCCGTAAGAATTTTAAAGACTAATAAACAGGATTGATATGGATGCTTATTTAGACATATTGAACAAGAGAGAGATCAAACCGACGGCTATCCGCCTGCTTGTATTAAAAGCAATGATGGAGTTTGAACGGGCCTTTAGCCTGCTCGACCTGGAGAATTATCTGGATACGGTAGATAAATCGACCGTGTCGAGAACTATCAACCTTTTTCTCGATCACCATCTGATTCATTGTATCGACGACGGATCAGGCTCGTTGAAATACTCGGTATGTGGCGAAGATTGTAATTGTTCGATAGAAGAACTGCATGCGCACTTTTATTGCCAGAAATGTCACAGGACCTTCTGTCTGCGGAATATTCCCGTCCCAACCGTACAGCTACCACGTAATTTCACCCTGGAAAGTATCAACTACGTGTTAAAAGGTTGCTGCGAAGATTGCTCAAAATAGACAAAGACATTATCTTTGCGGTCTGTCTTCCCGAATATTACGAAAATACAGGTGAAGACAAAGCAACCATTAAAGTATAAAACAGATATGGAACATCCATTAAGTATTTACAACACGCTCACAAGAAAGAAGGAACAGTTTATTCCGTTGCATGAACCCCACGTAGGCATGTATGTCTGTGGACCGACGGTTTACGGAGATGCGCATCTGGGACATGCCCGTCCGGCCATCACATTCGACCTGTTGTTCCGTTATCTTACTCATATAGGATATAAAGTACGCTATGTACGCAACATAACCGACGTTGGTCATCTGGAACATGACTCCGATGATGGCGAAGACAAAGTAGCGAAAAAGGCCCGCCTGGAACAATTGGAACCGATGGAGGTGGTACAGTTTTATGTAAACCGTTACCACAAGGCGATGGAAGCTCTTAACGTCCTTCCTCCCAGCATCGAACCACATGCTTCCGGTCATATCATCGAACAGATCGAGCTGGTAAAGAAGATTCTCGACAACGGATATGCTTACGAAAGCGAAGGCTCGGTTTATTTCGATGTCGAGAAATATAATAAAGATCATAATTACGGTGTTCTTTCCGGCCGTAATATCGAGGATATGCTGAACACGACCCGTACACTGGACGGACAGGAAGAAAAGCGTAATCCGATCGATTTTGCTCTTTGGAAATGTGCACAACCGGAGCATATCATGCGCTGGCCTTCTCCGTGGAGTAATGGTTTCCCGGGATGGCATTGTGAATGTACAGCCATGGGTAAGAAATACCTCGGAGAGCATTTCGATATCCATGGAGGCGGTATGGACCTGATTTTCCCGCATCACGAATGCGAAATCGCGCAGGCTGTGGCTTCACAGGGTGACGATATGGTTCATTACTGGATGCATAATAATATGATCACGATCAACGGCCAGAAGATGGGTAAATCGTTGGGGAACTTCATCACGCTGGATGAATTCTTCTCAGGCGATCACAAGACGCTCAGCCAGGCCTATTCGGCCATGACGATCCGTTTCTTTATCCTGCAGGCCCACTATCGCAGCACGGTAGATTTCAGCAACGAAGCACTGCAAGCTGCCGAAAAAGGATTGAGCCGTTTGATGGACGCTTATAATCATTTACAAAAACTGACCGCTTCGGAGACTTCGACAGTAGATGTAAAAGACCTTCGTAAGAAATGCTACGATGCACTGAATGACGACCTGAACTCTCCGATCGTTATCTCTCATCTGTTTGATGCCGCCCGTGCTATCAACTCGGTAAAAGATGGTAAGGAAACTATTTCTGCCGAAGACTTGAAAGAACTCCAGGAAGTATTCCATACGTTCCTTTTCGATATCTTAGGAATGAAGGACGAAGCAGCATCTGCCGGAGGCGATAGTTATGAAACATTCGGTAAAGCGGTAGACTTATTACTTACGATCCGCCAACAGGCAAAAGCGAACAAAGACTGGGCGACTTCCGATAAAATCCGTAATGAGTTAACAGCTATGGGATTTGAGATAAAGGATACCAAGGACGGAGCAGAATGGAAGTTAAGTAAATAAGCAGGATATGACGATCAACGAATTTCTTCAGGGCGACAAATTTGCATTATTTGCCGGAGTTGAATTATTAGAAACGGGCAATGGTTATGCCAAAGCCCGCATGGAAATAAAGCCGATGCATCTGAATGGAGGTGGCGTCTGCCAGGGTGGAGCTATTTTTACACTGGCCGATCTGGCCTTTGCCGCGGCTACTAACAGCCATGCACGCCTTACGTTATCCATCACCTCCAATATTAACTTCTTCAAAGCGGAAAGCAAAGGATTCCTCTATGCCGAAGCAAAAGAAGTGTTCAGCCACAAAAGGCTTGCCAATTGTGAGGTCAATATTACGAATGAAGCAGGCGACCTGATCGCTACATTCAGCGGCTCCGGATACCGGAAGGATACGGAGTTGCCGTTTGAGCCGATAGAATAAAAAAGAGTTTCTATATAAATACAAAAAGTCCCGGCATACAACCGGGACTTTTTCTTTGAGAATTATTCATACCGCAACGACCGTGCAGGTTTGCTAAGGATTGTTTTAGCAGTCTGCCAGCCTATGGTCAACAAGGAAATCACACACAACAAAATTACCGGAACCAGGAAGAACCAGGTTTTCCAGTCGGTACGGAAAGTGAAATGACTCAGCCAGCCATCCATTACCCACCACGACAAAGGAAGGGCGATGACTATCGCAATGCCGATCAGGATAAAGAACTCGCGTCCCAACTCGTAGAACAGCTGTATTTTTGATGCACCCAACACTTTACGAATGCCCATTTCACGGACACGGGTCGAGCAAGAGAACATCACCAAGACCCAAAGTCCCATACAGGAAATAAAGATGGCCAGTATGGCAAAGAGGGCAACGATCAAGCCGAACACTTCATCCTGACGATATTGCTGGTCGAAGAATTGGTCGAGGAAGAAGTAATCGTAACTGGAGTCGGGGAAATAACGGTTCCAGGCAGACTCCGCCTGTTTCACCAATTCACGGGGATTACCGTTTTCCATTACCACAGAGATGTAGCGTTGCTTCATCCAACTCAACTTATCATGCAAGGCAAACAAGATAGGCGTGTAATCCTTATTCAGGGATTGCTGATGATAATCTTTCACCACACCGATAATCTGCATCGGCTGGTCGACAGTCTCTACAGAAAGACGTTCCCCGATGGCAGCATCGGCAGAAGCAAAACCCAACGTACGGACGGCAGCTTCATTCAAGACGATATTATAAACATCTCCTCCGAAATCTTCGGCAAAACCACGGCCGGCAACAAACTTCAAATCATACGCATCCAGGTAATACACATCGCAGTTAAGCATTTCCAACAACCGGGTTTGCTTCGTGGCATCACTCAGGCGAACGATAGAGAGGAAATCGGTGACCTCCGTTCCCGGAACAGCTCCGGAGACAGTTACATTTTTCACAGATGGCAAAGACCTCAACTCTCTTTTCATTGCCTCCAGTTTTGTAGACAACTCCTCACAATGGGCCGGAAACTTTAACACCAATGTTTGATCCACACGAACCCCCAGCGAAGCATCCCGCATAAACTGCAGCTGTGCATACACAATCAGCGTTCCGCAAAGCAAGGTCAGCGATGCCGTATACTGCAATACAACCAGTACCTTGCGTGTAATCGTTGCATTCTTCGTATGGGTAAACTTTCCTTTCAACATCCGGATCGGTTTAATGCCGGAAAGGATTGTGGCCGGATAGAAGCCAGACAAAAACACTCCCAGCGCAAAAATAAGTAACAGCATCCATCCCAGCGATGTAGTTACCCATACGGAGAAACCCAGATCACGACCGGTCAGATTATTAAAAGCAGGCATCAATGCTTCCATCAGCCCGATAGCCAGGATAAAGGCAATCCCATTCGTCACCAGCGACTCGAAAAGGAATTGTGCCACAATTTGCCGGCGTCCGGCTCCCGAAGCGCGGCGTATGCCGATCTCTTTCGCACGTTCCATCGAACGGGCCACCGTCATATTGATATAATTGATCCAGGCAATGCACAGGATAGCCAATGCCGTACAGATCAATACCAACATAGAAGAACTATTACCTTTTGTCTCCGGTTCATACGCTTTTTGAGGTGTCAGGTGGATATCGCGGAGGTTGGTCAATTCGATTGCCCACGTTTTATTTTTCAACGCCTCCTCCGTTTTATATTTCTCCGCCATAGCAGGAAAGGCCTCTTCCACCTGCTTCTTCAGGTCAGCCGATTTCAGTAAGACGTATGAATAGACTTCGTGACGATACCAGTATTCATCCATCCACTTCGGAAGCGTTTCATATGAAATCAGCATACTGTAACGCACATGCGAATTAATAGGCATGTCTTTCATTATGCCGGTCACTTCGCAGGCCTCTTCACCGATATTACTCCGGAAGATCAGTATTTTTCCAATCGGATCGGCTCCTTTGAAATATTTACGGGCGATACGTTCAGTAATCACGACCTTATTCGGTCCGGCCAGGCAGGTGTTTTTGTCACCCTTCAGCAGTTCGAAGTCAAAGAAGTCGAAGTAGTTCTTTTCCGCATATCCGATGTTTGTTTCACGATACAAGAGTTCGTTATATTTGACGATCTGTTCCGGATAATACTGGCTGCCAACACGGGTATAGTCTTCCACAGCAGCCAGATTACGTTTCATGGCAGTGGCATAGCCGGCGGAACTGGAAGCCCAGTTATCGGTCAGTTCACCATTTTCGTAAAAGCGAGCCTCTACACGGAAAATACGGTCGGCACGGCTGTGCATATTATCGTAGCTATATTCGAAAGCTACATAAGTCAGGATCAATAGGGCCGCCGCCATACCGATTGCCAGACCTGCGATATTGATCGCACTGAAGCCTTTTTTCTTTGTCAGGCTGCGTAAGGCGCTGTTCCAATAGTTTGATAAGATCATATTCGTTATTGTCTGATTTAATGTCTCTCTTCCGATACGATCTTTCCATCCAATAAATGAATCACCCGGTGGGCATATTTCGCATCCCGCTGCGAGTGGGTAACGATCACGATCGTCGTCCCCTGCCGGTTCAGTTCGCTAAGCAACTCCATTACTTCAACACCGTTGGTCGAATCCAGGTTGCCGGTCGGCTCATCCGCCAGGATCAGGTTACAGTCCGTCACCACGGCACGGGCAATAGCCACACGCTGCTGCTGACCACCCGACAACTGCTGCGGGAAATGACCGGCACGATGGGCGATATTCATGCGTTCTAATACTTCCATCACTTTCTTTTTACGCTCGCTCTTCTTTCCATTCAGATAAACAAGCGGCAGCTCCACATTCTCAAAAACACTCAGTTCATCTATCAGATTAAAATTCTGGAAGACAAAGCCGATATTCCCCTTGCGGAAAGAAGTAAGCTGGCTTTCGCCCATCTTATCGATCTCCTTATCATTGAAGTAATATTTACCGGAAGTGGGCGAGTCTAATGTACCCAGGATATTCAGCAAAGTGGATTTACCACAACCCGAAGGCCCCATGATAGCTACAAATTCGCCTTGCTTTATCTCGAGGCTGACTTCATTCAATGCTTTGGTCTGTACATCTTCAGTTGTGAAGAGCATAGACAGGTTCTCTGTTCTAATCATATAGTTTTCTGTTTTATAAATTATTCACTCCTTAATATATACATCGGTTTCAGGCGAATGATACGCCACACCTGGCGAACCACCGTCAAGAAAGCAATAAACATCAGTAAAGCAAAAGCAACGGCATACACCCACCAGGGCTGCAAGATATGAAACGCATAACCTTCCAGCCAACTGTTCATTAAAAACGCGGAAACAGGAATACCAATCACGGAGGCCAGTACCGTAAGGAGTAATAATTCACGCGTCAAAACTACAAAAAGATTTGCTTTCCCGGCTCCCAACACTTTCCGGATACCGATTTCTTTCACCCTCGCCATTGTGGAGAAGAACGTCACTACCCATAATCCCAAACAAGCTACAAATACAGCCAACAGGGCGGAACAGGCAAACATCCAACCAAAGTTCCTGTCATCTTTATACTGGTGATTGTTAAAATCATCGAGGAAGAAATAAGAGAACAACGAAGTCGGGAAAAAATCACGATATGTTTGTTCGATCTCCGCCAATCGTGTGGCATCGATCTTCCCATCCATCTGAAGAGAGATATAAGGTGTCCCGATAAACGGCACCCGTTCTTTAATAAAGAAGATGATCGGTTTATAAGGAACTGCCAGCGATTGCTGGTGATAATTTTTTGCCACCCCAATTATCAGCAGTGGCTCCTCCACTACTTCCATAGTGAGTTGTTTCCCCAAAGCAGCTTCGCTGGACGGGAATCCAAGCAGACGGACAGCTTCTTCATTCAGGACGACTTTATTAAGTTCATCCCCGTATTCTTCAGAGAAACCTCTTCCACAAACCATTTCAGGCGAATAGGTCGGCAGATAATCGTAATCGACGGCAAACATCTGAATAAGCTTCACATCGGTCGGATCGCTCCCATACGGACGATTAGTGAAGTAGTTGGCCACCTCCACACCCGGTACAGCACCGGAAACGGTCACTTGTCGCATATATGGTTTCTGTTTCAGTTGCTTCTTAAAACTCTCCATCTTTACCGACATTTCATCGGTAAAAGATGGATATTTCAATACCAGTATCTGTTTAAAAGAAGCAGAAGCCGTTTCATTTTGCATATAACGTACTTGGCTGACAACTACAAACGTTCCCGTTATCAGGATAAACGAAGCTACGAATTGTACAACGATCAAAGCTTTCCGTATCGCATTTCCTTTCCGGCTATGCAACAATTTTCCACGCATAATATCCGAAGGGCGAATACCTATCAACAGACAAGACGGATATATCCCGATAAATAATGTTCCTGCCGCAACGACCGTTCCCACAATACCCCAGAAACCCGGTTGCAACAAGGTGTTCGCTCCAAAATCCTGCCCGGCCCATGTATAAACGAAAGGAAGCAGAACCTCCAACCATCCGAGGGCGATCAGAGCTGCCAGTAAATTCACAATCCCGGCTTCTATCAATCCCTGGAAAAGCATCTGTTTGCGGGAAGCACCAAACGCCTTTCGGACACCGAACTCTTTTCCACGTTCAAGGAAACGGGCAACCATCAGATTCAGTGCATTCACCCAACCGATCAAAAGCAAGGCAACAGCCATTACAGAAAGAATATATACAGCTGTACGACTGCCTTTCGCTTCTTTCTCATACGACTTCTGCGGAGTCAGGTGGATATCTTTCAATGGGATCAACTCGACCCGCCAAGTCTTATGTTTCAATGCTGAAGTCTTATATTTATCGGAGATCGCACGGAAAGCTGTTTCAATTTCTTCCGGACTTTTTCCCGGTTCCAGGCGGACATACGTATAAACGCCATGAATATACCAGATATCCTGTCGTTCTTTAGGAATGGTAGCGTACGAAAGCAGGAAATCATAATGCAGATGCGAATTGGCGGGCATATCTTCAATTATGCCTGTGACCTCAAAGTTCTGCTCTGCCGTAGCCGTACGGAAAGTCAGAATTTTACCCAATGGCTCCCCCCCTCCGAAATAACGATGGGCGGCACTCTTTGTCAAGACAACCGTGTTGGGACGTTCCAACTGGCCTTCCTTCTCCCCTTTTATCACCGGAAAATTGAACAGTTCAAAGAAAGAAGGTTCGGCATAACAATACCGGTCCTCAGCAAACTGTTTATCCTGATAAGTGACTACCTGTTCCCGGTCTTGTGCCGTCAACCGTACAAACTTCTCAATGCCTGGAATTTCCCGGCTCATGGCCGGAGCATGCCCGAAGGAGGTCGTCGCCCAGTTGTTGGTCAGTGTTTCCCCATCGTACAGGCGACTTTCCACCCGGTAGATGCGATCCCCGTCGTGAAATGTATCATAGCTCAGTTCGAAACGGACATAGAGCAGAATCAACAGGGCAGCGGAGATACAAACGGATAAGCCCAATATGTTAACCACAGAAAGTGACTTTCGGGCCCGCTGGCTTTTTATGACTTGCGACAGGTAATCCATACTTTTATTTGTTTATTATCTGATTATCAAACGTTCATTCTCACCGAACAATTCATAGCCGGAGATAATCACCTTCTCACCAGGCTTCAACCCTTCGGTTACTTCATAATACTGCGGGTTCTGACGGCCGATCTTCACCGGACGACGACGGGCAGTCGTTTCATCTTCATCCACCACATACACATACTGGCCACCGCTTGCCTGGTAAAAACTACCACGGGGAACCAGGATAGCCTGTACCGGATCACCCAGTTGCAAATTAAGGTGATAGGTCTGTCCGGCACGTATATTCTCAGGACGGTCTGCTGTAAAATGCAGGTCTGTACGGAACTGGCCTTCGCGCACTTCCGGGTATACTTTAGTCACTTCCATATTGAACAATTTACCTTCGCGTTCAAAGCTGGCAGGCAGGCCCGGCATGACACGTTCCACATAATGTTCATCTATCTTGGCTTCCACTTTCAGTTCCGGAGTAATGACCTGACCGATCCGTTCTCCCTGAGCGATAGACTGTCCGATCTGGGCTTCCAGGTTTCCTAACTGACCACTCACCGGAGCTTTCACTTTCAGGTTTTCCAAACGTTCACGTACCAATGCCAGGCTGCGTTTCATATTACGGATATTCTCATCCAGACTTTCCAACTGGCTACTACGGAACAGGTCGTCCTGTTTGATGCGCTGGTCTACTACATCCAGCTGGTCACGTGCTGCATCATAATCCTCTTTCGCCTGCAGATAATCTTCACGGGCTAACAATTGTTTGTTGTAAAGACGCTCGTACTGCTTATAGCGGCGTTCCTTTTGGACTAATTCTTTACTAAGACCGATTCGATCCTGTTTCAGACGAAGATGTTCCTGTTCCATACTCAGGCGTGTATTACGAAGTTCGTTTTCCTGATAAGCCAGGTCAGCTTCACTTTGCAGGATACCGATATTCAATAATGGATTACTCAGTCGGAGAATTACATCTCCGGCTTTCACCTGTGCACCCTCTTCAATCAGGCGCTCTTCCACGCGTCCTCCCTCGATAGCATCCAGATAAATGATACGATCAGGAATCACCTGGCCGATTACGCGAATATAGTCATTAAATTCTCCTAAAGTGACAGAAGAAATGGTCAACCGCTCTTTATCCACCTTCATGGAAGAAGAGGTATCGCGAAAGATAAAATAGAGAATACAGATAACGAGGAATATTCCTCCTGTCATTGCGTAAATATGTTTCTTCTTCAAACGGGATTTCCGTTCGACCGGGGTATCCATGTTGTTGTTCATAGTATATTATTGTGTTTATTTTATTCCTAAAAATGATCCTGACTGATAGAATCGCACCATCCGGTCTTTCAGGTCATATTGCAATTGTGTCCGCATCAGCTCTGCTTTTGCCAAGATATAAAGATTTCGCTTTTCCATCAGTTCGAATACGGAGATCAGGCCTTCCTCCCATCGTTCCTCATTCTCCTTTAAGGTAGTGGTGGCGGTACGAAGTTGCAGTTCTGCCTGCCAGTGTTCCTGTGCAGCAGCCTGTAAAGACAGACAAGCATCTTCTATTTCCTTATATAAGGAGATACGTTGCTGATCGTTATCGTTCCTTATTTTACGAAGACGGAAACGTTCTTTCCGTACCGAAGTGAGGCGTGACAGTCCGCTGAATATCGGAATAGAAACACGGACTCCAATATATTTATTCAGATTATTCTTCATCTGATCGCCAAAAGAGGTGATATGCCCTTGCGCATCCTTCTCCGTATCATAATAGCCGGAATAAAGGCTGAACTCGGCCCGGATGGAAGGAGAAAAAGCCCCCGAAGCAATTGCCAACGACTTACGGGAGGCCTTTTCCCGCAAATCCATTATACGGAACTGGGGCAAAGCCTCCTCCGATTGCAGATAAACATCTTCTGCCGAAAAATCCTGTATAAGGGGTATTTCCCGGGCAGTAATTTCATCCCCACTGATCGCCAGCGTGTCCGTCCCTCTCATCTGCAACAACTCTTTAAGAGCCAGTAACGATAAACGACAGCTATTCTCTTTCACCGTTTCCTGATAGATATCAGACTGCAACCGGGCTTTCACTTCTTGCAAATCGGAAGGGGCACGTAGACCCAATTCAACAAATTCCAGCATCTGCTCATGATATCGTTCACTTAGTCTACGCTGTTCGGAGGCCAGTTCATACATCTTCTTTTCAAAAAGAAGGAGATAATAGGCATCCATCACTTCAAACGCGATCCGGTTTTCTTCCACTTTCTCCGTCAGGCCGCTGATCTGCTGGTTCAGGCGGGTAAACTGTGCACGGTTTACACGGGTGAAACCATCGAATACCGGCAAAGAGATATCCAGTCCCATCGTGCTTTCAAGAAAAGAGGAAGAGGTGTACATATTTGTCTTAGGATCGACGGAGCGTCCCAAACGTTTTCCCAAAGCGCCCGTCGTACTCACTGAAGGCAGAAAGTCGCCAATAGCAGCTGTAAAATCTTCACGGGCAATGCGGGTATCGAGCCTGCTGTTTTTCAGGCTGACATTCCTCTCTATGGCATATTGCATACAGGAATCGACCGTCCAGACAGCCTGGGCATGCATCTCCGACACATAGCTTGCAAGCAACAGACAGGCAAGCCTTAATCCATATTTTGTTGTTATTTGTGTTTTCATCATGTAAATGAAGGAAGCAAAAGGCGTGCCACATTTATAACAGACAGATTTTCAATGGATATAAAAAGAAAAGGATTTTCAAGTGTCAAAATATTTGACGCCCGATTGTCAAATATTTTGACGGTCTGTTAGAAACACATAAGAAAAGACGTAGTTCGTTCAGAACTTGGTTATTTACGGCGGTAAAGGTAATAAATATTGGCAATTAAAAACAATCTAACATCAAAGTTATCAAAGAATAGAATAAAATAAAACATTAAAAAAAACATCATTTAGTCCTCAGAAGAGTACCGTACTGGTATATCATCACAAAAGTATTCAAAAGAAAATACATGTGATAAGGAGCAAACTGCCAGAGTTCCAAACAGATTGAAGCTATACGTAGCTTAATAATCAATAAAGGTACTAGAGTTCTGAACGAACTCATTTAAATTGATAGGACATACTCCAAAAGCCTCCTGAGATACACAGGAGGATACATTATCCAATAATAAAGAGAGTGTACTCCGTATAATACATTCAATTTTAGGCTCTTTACATACCCAAATTGCACTCTGCTTCTACCGCAAAAAGGATGGAAGTTTATTAGTAAAATAGACATTTAAAAAAAGACTGGAATATGAATAAAAACGAATTGATCCAATACGTAACAGAATACACAGGATTAAAGAAAAAAGACGTGAGAGCTGTATTGCAATCAATACTTCAGGCATCTACAAAAGCATTGCAAAAAGACGAACCTGTCACAATGATCGGTTTCGGAACATTCCACCCCTGGAAACAAACCAGCCGTCCGGCCAGGAATCCTAAAACCGGAGAACCAGTCATGTTAGCCCCACGTACATCGGTTAAGTTCCGTGCCGGATTAAAACTACTGAAAGATCTGAATAAATAAGTGTCAAATATTTTGACGCTCGCTTGCAAAGTATTCCGGAAGCGGATACCTTTACGAAAAAATAGATCGTATGCAAGCAGGAACAGTTCTTATAGTAGATGATAATAAAAGTGTACTGACGTCACTCGAATTATTGCTGGAAGACGAATTCGAACGGGTCGAAACCGCATCGAACCCCAATAAGATACTTTCAGTACTCGATACTATGCCTGTCGATCTCGTTATCCTTGACATGAATTTCTCTGCGGGTGTCAATACCGGCAACGAAGGCCTGTTCTGGCTTCGTCGCATACAGGAGATCGTACCCGGCCTGCCTGTTATCATGCTAACAGCTTACGGAGACGTGGAGCTAGCAGTAAAAGCACTTAAAAGCGGAGCAACAGACTTTGTTCTCAAACCGTGGGACAATGACGTACTACTGGAAAAGATACATACGGCATTGCAAGCTGCTTCCCTTCCTCCCCGTACCTCCCGCCCATCCGAACCGGCTATGATCATCGGTCACTCTCCTATTATGATGAAACTGATCAAAGTAGTGACCAAAGTAGCAAAAACAGATGCCAACGTACTAATCACCGGCGAAAATGGAACAGGAAAAGAAATGCTGGCTCGCGAAATACATCGCCTGTCCCTCCGCAGCCGCGGGGAAATGATCAATGTCGATATGGGTGCTGTCAGCGAATCATTGTTTGAAAGCGAGTTGTTCGGACATGAGAAAGGCGCCTTTACCGATGCCCGGGAAAGTCGTCCGGGGAAATTTGAAGCGGCCAACGGCAGTACTTTGTTTCTGGATGAAATAGGCAACCTTCCGATCGGTTTACAGGCTAAATTACTGGCAGTCCTCCAGAACAGGGAAATCACCCGTCTGGGAAGTAACCGGAAAATCCCTGTCGACATACGCCTGATAGCAGCTACCAACCGGAATTTGCCGGAAATGGTCGAACAATCTTCATTCCGCGAAGACCTGTTTTACCGTATCAACACCATACAGATAGAAATTCCTCCTCTCCGAAACCGCCGGGAAGACATTCCCCTTTTTATCGATTATTTCCTGAAAAAATACACCGTTCTTTATAAGCGGACCGGACTGACTCTTCATCCACAAGCGGCAAGTAAACTCGAAGCATACGACTGGCCGGGAAACATCCGCGAATTACAACACACGATCGAAAAAGCCGTTATCCTGGCTGAGAAGAACATAATCCGCGCCAGCGACCTGTTCATCCGTCCCGGAAAAGCAATATCTTTTACTGAAGTACCCAATCTCAGCGAGGTAGAACGCAAAGCGATCGAAACTGCCATCACCCAGAATGACGGCAATCTGACTGCGGCAGCCGAACAACTGGGAGTAAGCCGGCAAACCCTCTACAACAAACTGAAACGATTTAACCTGTGAAACGCATGTTCAGCATACGTATTTATATACGCATTATCTTACAGGTTACACTCATTCTCATTGTGGCCGGGATAGGTGTTGCAGGTATCATCAGTGGAAAAGCGATCATTCTGGGTACGGTAGCTGTATTTATCGCGGCATGGCTGGCCGGACTACTCGTCTATTTTCTCAATACCTCCAACCGTCGGATACAACTCTTTCTGGATGCCATTGAAGACAATGAATCGATGCTTTATTTCCCCGAGAATACCGGTAGCGAAGAGCAACGCCGTCTTCACGCAGCCTTCAACCGGATCCACCACCTAATGACGGAAAATAAACAACGGGAATTCGACCGCGAACTTTACCGGAAAGAATACGAGTCGTACGACAAGCTGATGCACGTACTGACACATGAGATCATGAATTCGATCGCCCCGATCGTATCCCTTTCCGGTACGCTTCTCTCCTATTTCCAAACGAAAGGAAATGCCAAAAACAGCGATGAGATCAGCGACGCAACCATCCGCAAGACCATCCGTGGACTGGATACGATCAAAAGCCAGGGGCAAAGCCTGATGAACTTTACCGACTCGTACAGACAACTTGCCCGGCTGCAACAACCCAAACCCAAACCTTTCTCGCTGCCTCACCTGATAAGAAACATCGAAATGCTGTTTCATTCGGACCTGCACCGCTTACAGATACAATTCTCGATCGACCTTTTCCGCGAAGAAATAGAGGTCAACGCCGATGAAGAACTACTTTCACAGGTACTTATAAATCTGTTGAAGAATGCCATGCAGGCTCTGGAAGGACAAGAAAACGGAGAAATATCATTGAGCGTGAAACAGCTACGAACAACGACCTATATTGAAGTAAAAGACAACGGCCCGGGTATTCCTCACGACATATTGGAAGATATTTTCGTACCTTTCTTTACAACCAAAGAGACAGGAACAGGCATCGGCCTCAGCCTCTCACGACAGATTATACGAATGCATGGCGGCGAGTTGCAGGTAAGTTCCCGCCCCTATTTCGAAACATTGTTCACAATTTCCCTGCCACTAACGCCTGGGAATTTCCACACGTGAAGTAAGCGGATAGCGCAACCCCTTGGATGATTTATAATAGACCTCCGCAGCCCCGATCTTCAGTTTAGCCCGTATCTTCACAGGGATATGGTTTTCGTCATCACCGATCCATAGCTCGGCAGCCGCTTTACTTTGGGTAAATGCATCATCATAGATATCTATAAAGAAATGGCGGGTACGATACTTCAATGTTTCATTACGTTCTACAATCGCTTGCCCGGTATACCGGAAACTGATATTAATACGGTCGCGCCCGATCGCCACATGAAAGGGGAATTCATCTCCTTGCTTCATCTTTTCCCAATCCAGCGAACGAAGATACATGGTAGCTCCCAACATATCAAACATATACTGTTCGGAAACGAGCATCGTATCGATCTTGGTCCGGCTGGGTGTATAACGGTGGGAATGGACAGATGTCCGTCCGTTATCGTATGAAAACGTCAGATCATCTATCAGATAATAATCATTCTCATTCACACGCTTCTCGCTCCTGAGCAACACCATCTCGGGAGAAAAATAACAATCGATCGTATCACGCATCGGAAACACCTTTTCAAACATGCCCGATGTACGGAACAGCAGGTTATAATGATAAGCCTTCTTCCCTTCATAGTGGGCATCGTGCACCGACAAAATAGCCTGTCCGGCACGGGGCATCAATAGCCCCCATTTGAAATACAACTCATATTGTACCTCTTCTCCGGCTTTGAACCGTTCTTTTACCGGAATCACCTGTGCGTCGACTATTCCCGGAAGTAACAGCAATAAGGTGACCACCAACAGGGCCACCGCCTTAGAACGGCATGCTGCTACGGCCGCTATTGCTGCTCGAAGAAGATTTCTGCTGCGATTCATCTTTATAATTTCTTTTCTTCTTGGTTGCCTCTTTAGGCTTATTCTTTGTTATCTCGAGCGGTTTCTGTTTAGCCCACGGAGTTTCTTTCACATTCCATGTTTCTTCGACTCTCCAGTTCTGCATCACCTCATATTTTTTAGGTGAATAATAAACCTCTTCCGGTTGACGCTTTTCTGCATAATTACCGGTATCCCACTTGCCGTTCCCGTTAAGGTCGACTACCAGACGGGCATAATATTTATCCGGTTTCAGATCCATAAAAAGGGCGCCACCGTTTTTCACCTTCGATTTACGTATAGGGGCATCACTACTGTTCAATAGTTCGACATAAGCAGTAGTATCGACACCTACAATATTGATATATAAATGCCCGTATTCATCTTCTTTCTTGATCTTGAATTCACCGGAGAAAGGTTCGTTCCATTTATCGTAAATACTGAAGATTGTCGCCGAATCTACTTGCAAGCGATATTCCTCCCCGTATTTCCACGGACGGCGGATAAAGTAATTCAAACTATTTGTTGAGTCCGGGAATAATTGGAACTCGACCGGAGTCCATACCGTGTCGACCTTCTGATCGAGATAGAACAGTTCTTTTTGCAAATCGAGAACCGGCTCGCTGAACGTAACGGATATCGTATCGAACAGATCCATCGACGTCGGTGCATCTACCTGCATACCCAGGAACACGATTGGTTCGGGTTCGTCATCTTTCTTCTTTTTCTTCTTTTCCGGACGACGGCGCATCACAAACTGGAGCGTATCGGTTTGCGGACGCAGTATATTCAGCGAATCGCTCTTCGGATAAGACAACTCGACTTTCAATGTATCCTGCTGCCAGACTTGCGGATCGGTCAACCAGTAATTAACAGTCGCTCCACCTTCCGTTTCCTGCATAAAATACCAATCGGGATTCTCCGGAGTAAAATTAAGCGGACGGGGAAGCGGCACCGTATCCAACGGAGAGTTAAAACGTACTACCAAGAGATTTTCCTGCTGACGTTCCGGTTTTAACAGATACTGGCGGACAAAATCCTCTTTAAACAGACGCAACTCGATATTATCCGGGAAATAACGGGTATAAGCTACCGTCTTGATCGTATCGATCGTCAAGCTATCCTTCCAAAGCGTATCCTGACGGCTGGTCAGTTCGAAGGAAGGGATAATGATCGAATCGTTGAAAGCTATTTCTTCGCCCGGCTGGTCGAACTTATAGTCGCGGTTCACGTCATTCAGACCGAATATACGATAACTGCCGGGGGAGATATTACGGATCGTAAACTCTCCCTTATCATTCGTACGGGAAGTACGGTCGAACGGTAGCTTCACGAAAGCCGAATCTTCCAGGTTCTGATGCAGACCGATTGTGATACCGGGCATCGGTTCCAGATTCTCGGCATTCAACAGAATACCCGACACTTCCAGGGTATCGATCTTATCTCCGGTCGAGAAAGCAAAAGAGAAGTTCTCGAATACATTCTTCTCATTATTGTCGGAGATCGAGTTTGTAAAGTCGATCGTATAAGTTGTATTCTCTTTCAGCGTATCTTTCAATTCGACAATCACCTTTTTTCCCGCAGCACGGATCACCGGCAGTTGCATCTGCGGTGGTGTGATGATCACATTCTCGGAGGGCTTATCCAACTGCACCAACTCATCGAACAGGATCTCGATCCGTTTTCCCTTATAATTCGTTTGGTTCGGTGCAGGAAGGCTGCTGACATATTTAGGCGGGGTCTCGTCGTAAGGACCTCCGTTCGGAGATGCCATATTCGCGCACGAATACATCGTGACCAACAGAAATATCCCACAAACAGCCAGCAGTAAATCTCTTATATATCTATTTCCCATTCAATTGCTTTTTAATCAGATGGCAAAAATAGGGAAAAATCCCGTGACTAATCGTGATATTACGCTAAATAAGAAATCTTTGCATTTTCTTCGGAATTACCCTATCGAAAAAGCGTAAAGGTACACGTATGCTCTGATTCTATTTTCCGGCTTCTTTTTGTGTAATGACCAAGCTTTCCGTTTGACCTAAAAAGCCTCCGACATCGATGATAAGGGTTCTATTGTAAGGATGTTCGTTTTTCACGATGTCGACCTGGAGGTTCCCCTCTTTATTCTTTAGAATTTTAAACCAGTCTCCTGCCAAGGTATCCTTATAAAGGATAACATCTTTCACCCGGTCATCCGAATATTTATAAGTAGTATTATACAAAGTCGAACTTTTGCCGTTAGCCTGCGTCTGACTCCGCAACACATACCAAGTTATCTTATCGGCTCCCACCCCGACAGTCACACTGTTACTAGAGGGGCTGACATTCACACTGTGCTGTTCTAAGTTAATCACAGATAGTCTTCCGGGGGCTTCTATGGTATCGTCACAGCCTATCAGGCAAAAAATGCAGATGAGAAAAAGAACAATCTGTTTCATAACGCGACATTTATCAGATTAAACAAAGCTATACGCCACCACTTGAATGACTTGTGGCGAATATAGCAAATTAATCTCATTATACAAGCCCCAAAACATCATTATTAATCAGAAAGTTCGTGTGTTTTCATAGTGTTTAATGTTTCAGATAACGAAACCCGATCCGACAATACAAACATTTCTTTTTTTCGCAATACTCCCGCTTCAATTGAATAAGTGCCTGGCTATCGCCGGCATGGCAGACTTTGATTCCTGCCGAAGCGAATCCGGTTACAACTGTATTCTTTTCCGGTGGAAGTGTTTCGAGGATACGAATGGCACGCTCGCAATATTCTGGATATTTGTTTCTCACTCCGTAAGCAAACATCACCGGAACGACTGTATTTATCAAGAGGATACATAAAGAATTCTCACCTACCGGCTTATCCTTCTTCGCCGAAACGCTTCGGAAATGGTAATGCGTCTCCCAATAACCGGAAGGACGAACCCGAAAACACTGCTTAATCTGTCCGACATTTCCGGCATCCAGGATCACAGAGAACAGCGTATCGTATTGTACCCAAATGGAAGCCAGTTGAGCCAATTTCAGATATGGGAAATTGACCGGACGGGTACGTAGGCTCTTAAACTGCGAACTATCCAAAGGCGTCAATCCGAACTTATGCCGCAGAAAGCGGTATTCCCTCTGAAGCAACCGGTAATAATGACAATCTCCCGGCTCTTCCAGCATACCGGCCTGCCCGAACAACAACGCTTCAATCTGTGAATGGCTGCTACGCTGCTTTTGGATATACCGAAGCGGTAAGCTTTTGGCCAGACGCTCGAAAATATCGTTATTCACTCCAAAGCCGAAATTACGGGTTAAAGTAATATAAAAGACTTCGTTCCAGTCATTATCATACTGATCCAGCAAACGAAATACATCGGCCGTTTTCCGTTCCAGCCGTTCACTCAGCAGGGCACCCAGCCAGGACGTTATATGAAAAGATTCTATCTGAGGAATATAGCCTGCACAAGGCAAAGACACATCACGATATAACAACCAGTCGATATTCTGTATAACCGACTCCGGCACTGCCAGTTGCATTTGCGGAATAAGCTCCCCGTTTGTCCGAAAGACTATGCAGTCGGAAACCTCCACAATATGAAGTATAACGGCATCATAGGCTTTATCTTTATCATGGCGATGAAGTAGCCAATCGGAAGCTTTTGTATGGATTTCAATACCTCCGACCCATAATGTGTTATCAATTTTAACCTTTGCATTGAAGAAGTCCGGACCGGCATCGGTGTTTGGTATTCCCGGATCGATTACGGATACTGAATAACCGTCAGTGGTAAAAAGCGGAGTTGTCGAATACAGTCTGTATTTCCAAACATAATGTAATAAACGTTCCATATTATTTTCAGAGTTAAGATTTATGCCACAAATCTAATTCATTTTCTTTATATTTGCACCCTTGATGGCTAAGTTATTAGCCCTATTTATTCATTTTATTCTGAAAAGATATGAAGATTGCACTTATCGGCTACGGCAAGATGGGAAAAACCATCGAACAGATTGCATTAAATAGAGGGCACCAGATCGTCTCTATCGTAGATATAAACAACCCGGAAGAATTTCAGTCAGACAATTTCAAGAGCGCAGACGTAGCCATCGAGTTTACTACTCCGGCAACAGCTTTCGACAATTATATGAAGAGTTTTGCGGCAGGCGTTCCGGTCGTTTCCGGTACCACCGGCTGGCTCGACCGTATCGACGAAATAAAGGAGAAATGTGCAAAGGAAGGCAATACATTCTTTTATGCATCCAACTTCAGCATTGGCGTAAATATTTTTTTCGCCCTCAACAAACACTTGGCAAAGATCATGAACAATTTTCCTTCGTACGCTATCAGTATGACGGAAACACACCATATTCACAAATTGGATGCCCCCAGCGGAACAGCCATCACGCTGGCAGAAGGTATCATTGAAAACGTTGACCGGAAAGAACGCTGGACACTGGAAACAGCCGAACAACCGACCGATCTGCCTATCCATGCTATCCGTGAAGGAGAAGTTCCGGGTATACATGAAGTCACTTACGAATCGGACGTCGACTATATCAGCATTAAACATGATGCAAAGAGCCGTGCCGGTTTCGCCCTCGGAGCAGTGGTTGCAGCCGAATTTACTGCCGGGAAGAAAGGTTTCCTCGGTATGGATGATATGCTTAAATTTTAATTCCACAGAAGTCTACAAATGAAAAAGTTTTCCAAGAAACAATGGATCAAGTTCGGCATTTCTGCCGTATTGTATATACTCTTTTCAATCTGGATGCAGAACCTTTGGTTGCTGCTGGGGTTGATCGTACTGGTAGATATTTTCCTGACACAATACATTCCCTGGGGAGCATGGAAGCGGTCGAAGAACCCGGCTGTGCGCAATGCATTGGAATGGGTGGACGATATCCTGTTTGCCTTGATCGCTGTCTATTTCATTAACCTGTTCATTTTCCAGAACTATCAAATACCGAGTTCTTCGCTTGAGAAGTCATTGTTGGTAGGCGATTATCTGTTCGTAAGTAAACTGAGCTACGGCCCACGTGTTCCGAACACCCCGTTGTCGTTCCCGCTGGTACAAAATACCTTGCCGTTCTTCAACTGTAAATCTTATCTAGACTGGCCTGAATGGGGATACAAACGCGTAAAAGGTTTCGGTCATGTAAAACGCAACGATATCGTAGTGTTCAACTTCCCTGCAGGCGACACAGTTGCCCTGAAAGTGCAAAACCCGAGTTACGACGAACTGGTCGCCATGTCGGGACGCGACCGTATCTGGATGGATAAAAATACATTCGGTGATGTGATATACCGTCCGGTAGACAAACGCGAGAACTATGTGAAACGTTGTATCGGTATGCCCGGCGACACGATCCAGATTCGCGACAACCAGGTTTATATCGATGGGAAAGCCCTTAAAAACCCGGAAAACATACAGTTCAACTACTATGTTGAAACCGATGGTTCACCGCTCACAGAAGAACAGTTCCGCCTTCTGGACGTAAGCAAAGACGATCGGATGATCGCAAACAATAGCGGATATTATCAGGATTACCTGTCTTTCCTGGGTTTCACCCCGAATGCCAACGGACAATACAATATGGTTTACCGGATGCCTTTAACTCCGAAAGCCCTCGCCATCGCAGAGAAACTGCCTTCCGTAAAGAAGATCGTTATCGAGCCGGATGCACTGGGCGGAACCACTTATCCTGCCTGGTATGAAACAGGTTGGACGCGCGATAATTTCGGCCCGCTGTGGATACCGAAAAAAGGAGCGACCATTCCTCTTACAGAACGTAACCTGGCTTTATATGGCCGTTGCATCAAAAACTACGAGAACAATACACTGGAAGTCAAAGACGGCAAAGTCTATATCAACGGCCAGCCGGAAACAAAATATACCTTCAAATACGACTATTACTGGATGATGGGCGATAACCGTCATAACAGTGCCGACAGCCGTTCGTGGGGATTTGTTCCGGAAGATCATATCGTAGGAAAACCGATCCTGATCTGGTTGTCGCTGGATAAAGACCGCAGCCTGTTCGACGGTGGTATCCGCTGGAACCGTTTGTTCCGGATGGTGCACCCCGATTAAGTGCAGTGCCGCACCTTACCGCGTGTGGTTGTCGCGCATTACCGTGCGCATCGATCGCACTTGGTAAGATGCGGTGCCTGCGCAAACAGACAAGAACAAAAGAATCGGATCTATGGCAAAACGTTCCTTCATATCTGTAATGGGATGGCTGGCAACAATTGTGTTGCTGGTGGGGATCGTAATGGCAGTCCGGCATTTCTGCATGGAATCTTTCCATGTATCCACCGACTCGATGGAAGTGGCTTTGCACAAAGGAGATTATATCCTTGTCAATAAACTTCCCCTAAAAGATAATCCGGGACGTAACCGGGTAGCGTTGTTCTGCAGTCCATTGCTAAAAGACACGGTATTGAAACCGTTATTCCTCAGCCGTTGCATCGGAATGCCCGGTGATACGATCCGGATCAGTAATGACGGATACCGGGTAAACGGGAAGCTGATACCCCATTCTCCCCGATCACTCAATACGTATATCGTAACGCAGGAGGCAATGGATGAAGTTCTGACTACACTGAAAAAACTAAATATTCCACTCAGAAACCTGAAAGAAGAGCCATTCGGTATTTCCTTCAGTCTGACCTCTTTCGAAGAATATCAGTTACGTGAAGAATTGTCGGAAAATGCAAGTGTTCGTTTCCTTAAGAAGCCGATGGAAAGCTACGAACTGATCGTTCCGCAAAAAGGAAGAGCTCACCGCCTGGATGACGCCGCTCTCACCGCCTGCCGCGAAGCGATCCAGACAGAAGCCGGTGAAAAAGCTGTTTTTCGTGATGGTAAACTATTCCTCGACGGACGTGAAGCCGCTTTCTTCTTCTTCGATCAGGATTATTACTGGATGCTTTCAGACAATGCCAATGAAGCAGTGGACTCCCGTCATCTCGGATTTATTCCCCGTGACCATATCATAGGAAACGCATGGCTCTGCTGGTACAGCAAAGACCGGCAACGAATTTTTAAACCTATAAACTAACATGCAACCAGTATATATTTCTTCGGCCTATCTGGGCCCCGTACAACAATATTGTAAGCTCCTCCAATTCAAAGAAGTCCGGATCGAAACGGGCGAAAACTATCTGAAGCAAACGTATCGTAATCGGTGTACGATAGCTGCAGCCAACGGGCCTTTATCATTGTCCGTCCCAATCGTTAAGCCCGATACATTGAAATGCCTCACGAAGGATATTCGTATATCCGATCACGGCAACTGGCGCCATCTGCACTGGAACGCATTGGTATCGGCCTATAATATGAGCCCGTTCTTTGAATATTATGAAGAAGATTTTGCTCCGTTCTACGAAAAGAAATTTGAATACCTCTTCGACTTTAATGAGGAATTAAGGGAATTGGTTTGCCGCCTGTTGGATCTGCAGGCAGATATTATATATACGGAAGAATACAGCCCGGAAGTGCCTAACGATTATCGTGAGATCATCCGTCCGAAACACGAAGGGGAAGATCCCGCCTTTCTCCCGAAACCCTATTACCAGGTATTCCGGGATAAATTCGGATTCCTCCCCAACTTAAGTATCGTAGACTTACTTTTCAATATGGGACCGGAAGGAATTCTGATCTTACGCGATTCCATCCGCCATCCACAGTAATTACTTGTTCAAGTCTTCAAACAGGAACTTACCAACGCTGAATTTCACACTCAGACGTTTTGGTATTACAACCACTTCACCTGTTTTCGGATTACGTGCCGGACGGCTACTTTGTTCTCTTGGAGAAAGAGTTCCAAAGCCCTTCAACACTATCGGATCTCTCTGGCGAAGAGCTTCAGTGGCTACTGAACAAAAGGCATCCAACATAGCGTTAACATCTTTCTTGTTACAACCACTTTCTGCAGCTATGGCAGCAATTAAATCTGATCGTTTCATTTGCTTTTATAAATTAAAGTACAACCTTTTTTTAAGAAAACTATTTCTTTGGTGAAAAAAACCAGGATTAGTTGAATATTAATGGATACAAACGTAATCAAAAAATATTAGGTATACATCGTTTTATATATTTATTTTTTCAGCCAAGCCATAAAAAGCAATCTTACTCAGCAAGATACAATAGAAAAACGCCCGAACCCGGTCTAAATTAACGCTTTTAGCATCGTAAACAGCCCTTTTCCATTAAAAACACTATCTTTGTAATATTGTTTTTCAAGACGGCTAGGAATTCATCTTCAGTGACAGTTTATGATAAAAAGGATCTCAACAATATTGTTAATAATAATAGCAGAACTATTCTCTGGTGTTTACCTTCGGGCGGAAACACACCGCAACCAGATAGATAGCTTGTCTAATGTCCTGCTAAATACAATTGAGCCATCCGAAAAACTGCCTGTATTGATCCACTTATCCAAACTCTTCTGGCAGAAACCGGAAGAGGTCTCTTACCTGAAAGAACTGATCGACTTATCTCTGCAACTTGATTCTTTAAACTATGCTTACGAAGGATATTCCGCATTATGCCGTTACTATTATAACGATTCTCAATTGGATAGCCTGATCTTCGTAAAAAATCAATTAGATTCTCTCTGTCGACAACATGCAGTAACACCACCGGTCTATTTCCAGGCCAGAATTCTATTATGTAAGTATTATCAGGGAATATTAAACTATGAGCTAGCTATCAGCGAGGCTTTCAAGCTATTGAACGATGCCAAAAAAGCACAGGATAATTATGGCCTGATGATGGCAAAACAAAGTATAGGATTTGCTTATCAAGCGATAGGCCGCAACAAAGATGCAGTAATTGCATACCGGGAAGGACTGGAATATTTACATCTGCTGAAGAATAATCCTACTTATGAAATACAGTACATATCAGAAATGCTCCCGTCATTTCTGGACGAAAATTTACTTATAGAATCCAAACAACTTCTGGACAGTTACAGCGATTTGTATCAGACAGTAAGTAAACTGTATAAAGCCAGAGGGATTCCTTATCGGTCAGTATGGCACCTTTGGCTGGTCAACAGTTATTATGCTGAACTATACATGAAAATGGGGCAACTCGATAAAGCCGGAAAGTATATCGAAAAAGCGGATAAATATGCAGCTAACTCAACAGTAGAAAATATGAAATACCCATATTACCGCATAAAAGCCTTGTATTGTTTTAAAAGTAAAGATTACAAAAGCGCACTCAAAGCAATCGATCAAGGATTAGCTGTCGAAGTTCAACCCAATTACCTGAAACTAAAAATAGATATCTTGCGGGCCGACGGGCAAAAAACAAAAGCCATAGCAACATACGAGAATTTGTTTTCTTTGGATACTCAGATTAGAAATGACGCTTTTAACCGCCAGATCGACCAACTTCGCCTGTTAAACGACCTGAATGATCAGAAACAACAAACGTTGGAGTTACAACGCCAGAATGATAAACTGATAATAAAACAACAACTAGTAAAGATGGGGATGGGAATCTCTCTCTTATTACTGATACTCATCACTTTACTGGTCTGCTATTCTCTGCATTCCAACAAATTGAAAAATGCCTTACAACGTGAAAAAGATTCATTAGTAAAGTTAGAGAAACAACTACGGATAGCCAAAGAGAATGCAGAAGAGGCAAATCGCCATAAGACAGCCTTTATCGCAAAGGTCAGCCATGAAATACGTACTCCGTTAAACGCAATTGTCGGTTTCTCCCTCTTATTAAGTGAAGATGATGATTTTTATTCGGAAGAAGAAAAGAAGGGATTTGCCGGCTTAATCAAAAGTAACTTCGAGTTGTTGATGAATATAGTAAACAACATACTCGATCTTTCCCTTCTGGAAGCCGGCAGACTCAAACCCAACATAAGTACTTATGATGCAATAGCCTGTTGCCGGGAAGTTATAGAAGAAACAAAGCATCTGGTACCTTCCGGAGTGAAACTCATATTTACTCCGCCTGTCGGGCAATATATTATAGAAACAGACAAACATCGTTTCAAACAAGTCCTAAAAAATCTATTAGGAAATGCATTCAAATTCACTCAGGAGGGAGAAATCACCCTCACATTCGAAATAGAGGAAGATAATCGTCAAGTCCGGTTGTCGGTAACAGATACCGGATGTGGGATACCGATTGAAAAGCAAGTACATATCTTCGATCGGTTTGAAAAGATAAATGAATTTGTTCAGGGAGCAGGCCTTGGACTGGCTATCTGCCAACGGATCTCCCAACTACTGAAAGGAAATCTATTTATAGACCCTACTTACACCAAAGGCGCCCGTTTCGTTTTTGTCCATCCGGTTGAACTTACTAACAAACAACAAGTATGAAGATGCGGTTTTCCTCCTTAAAATATGACTTCCCAATATGGAAAATAGGAGTGTTCATATTACTCTTTCCGATATCGGTTCCGGCAATTAAACAACACAATGCTGAGATCGACAGCCTTAAATATATTTTGTCGGAAAATCCGTGTCCGCAAAAGTCAATTCCGGTCTTATCCCGTCTTGCCAAACTACATGAGCAAAAACCGGAGCAAATCATCTATCTGAAAAAGCAATTGCAGGAAGCAGAGAAGATCGACTCCATCCAGGCCGTCTATGACGCTTTATCCGAGATATCCGTTTATTATTACAATTCAAAAAACGGAAGCGACAGTTTAGCCTATTGGACACGGGTGATCGACTCCATCACCCAAAAACGCAACGAATATCCTAACGTGTTATTCAGGACCAAATCGTTATATTGTCAGGATTTGCTATGGACAGGCCACTATGAGAAAGCAATGAACAATATAAACGATCTCTATCAGCTGGCTGTAGACAAAAAACAAAATTATGGGCTAATGCGCTCTTCAGAATGCCTCGGACAGATTTATCAGGCTATCCGCCGGGACAGCGATGCCGTTATGGCTTTTCAGGAAGGGCTTAATCGCTTAAAGCAACTAGGAGGAGATGAAGAAACCGAATTACGCCTGCTCTCTTATCAGATAGAATCGAGCCTGCGAACCGACATGCATGAAGAAACGACCAGAATGCTCACAGCATATAAAAAACTGATTGACCGCTTAGATGAATTGAATCGCACACAAGACAGTTTGTATGTCGTCAATCGCGAATACTGGCTACTCTATTCTTTTTATACCGACCTGTATCTGCAAGAGAATAAAATGGATAAAGCCAAAGAAGCGATTGACATGGCTACCCGTTTTGAAGGGAGCGAGTTCGTTGAAGGAGATTATGCCGGCAGAGTATATCAGGCTGTAAAATCCCGCTACTATGCCCAAACCGGCGATCTTTCATCAGCCTTATCCCATATCGATGAACTGTTGAAAGAAGAACGTTTGCCGGAAGTATTACAACTGAAAGCCGATATCCTGAAAAAACAAGGTAAACAGGATGAAATACTGGCACTCTACGATGAAATAAATACATATAATTCCAAAAGGAATGATGAAATGTTCCTTCGTCAGATAAACGAGTTGCGCACATTACATGATAAGAATTATGAGCTCACGCTGAAAGATAAAATGAAGAACACACAGAAGCAGATTACGCAAAAACAATTTCAGTTATTATTCTTCATTTTACTGATTATCATATTAATAGCAATCCTATACATCTTATATATTTACATCCGCCGGACACAGCGTTTAAAGAACGACTTGCTGAAAGAAAAAAACACATTGTTGAAATCAAAAGAGAAACTGATACTCGAGACAATGCGTGCCGACGAAGCCAGCCACATGAAAAGTTCATTCATCGCCGATATGAGCCATGAAATACGTACACCTCTAAACGCTATTGCCGGTTTCTCTGAATTGTTAATAGATGAAACGACCGACCCCAAAGAAAAAAAGGAATATTCGGCTATTATCCAAAATAATACGGATCTGATGCTGACCTTGATAAACGACGTACTCGATTTATCGAAAATGAAAACAGGAGATATGAGTTTCCACCTACAGATAATATCGTTGGAAGATTGTTGCCGAAAAGCACTCGACAGTATCCGTCAAGGTGTTCGTGAAGGAGTGGCACTGACATTTACTCCGGCTCCGGAACGCATCCTGGTCAATACGGATGCCATGCGCCTGCAACAACTAGTTACAAACTTCCTGACTAATGCGATTAAGTTTACCGAAAAGGGAGAAATCAACCTCGCCTACACACTGGAAGACGACAGGAAGCACGTGCGTATAGCAGTGACCGATACCGGAACAGGGGTTCCACCGGAAAAACAGGCTGAGATATTCAAACGCTTTGAAAAATTAGACGATTACAAATCAGGAACAGGGCTGGGACTATCTATATGCAGCTACATTGCCGAACACTTAAGCGGGCCGGATAATATATTTCTGGATACTTCCTATACTTCCGGCGCACGCTTTGTTTTTATTCATCCTTGTGAAACAGACGATCCTGTTAGCTGATCGGCGTCAACCTGATCGCTTCCAGTAATTTCTCCATATCCTGAGGGAAAACATCCCCGATATTACCGATACGGAAGGTGTCGGCATCCGAAATCTTTCCGGGATAGATAACAAAACCTTTCTGTTTCAAGGATTCATAGAATGCCTGAAAGTCGAAATCGGCATGGGGATACAGGAAAGAGGTAATGATAGGGCCTTGTGAGGCATCTGGTAATAAAGTCTTAAATCCCAGAGCACGCATGCCTTCCACCAAAGTACGGTGATTTTTCTTGTAGCGTTCATAACGGGCTGCAATGCCTCCTTCTTCATTCAGTTCTTTCATAGCCTGAAAGAAAGCATGAACCACATGTGTAGGAGAGGTAAAACGCCATTTGCCGCCACCTTTCTCCATCGCTTCCCATTGTGCATAAATATCGAGAGAAAGCGAACGGGCCACTCCTTTGCAAGCCATCAGTTTCTCTTTCTTTGCAATGATAAAGCCAAAGCCGGGAACACCCTGGATACACTTATTGGCACTGCTCACCAGGAAGTCGATATCCAGTTTCTTCATATCGATAGGAACGCCGCCGAAGCTACTCATGGCATCTACAATAAATGTAATACCCTTACCACGAATCACTTCTGCAACTTCTTCGATCGGATTCAATAAACCGGTAGTCGTTTCGCTATGTACCATCGACAGATGAGTAATACCAGGATTTTCTTCTAATGCACGGCGGGCTACTTCGCCCGTTATCAGTTCCGTTTCGTGCAGAGAGACCAATACATGGTCGATATGATAATACTCGGCAATCTGCGCCATACGTTTACCATAAGCACCGTTGGCCAGGATAAGTAATTTATCGGTGGGTTTCACTGCCGCTCCAATGGTTGCTTCCACACAATACGTTCCGCTTCCCTGCAACAGCACAGTGGTATATTCGTTCTCATCCAGTCCGGCGATAGCCAACAGGCCTTTACGGATCGGGGTTACAATTCCTTCGTTGTAATCTTTATCCCAGGTACACCAATCCTGCAACATGGCTTCGCGTACGGTTTGTGAAGTACTCAACGGGCCGGGTGTCAATAATAGATAGTTTCTCATTTTCAGTAAATATATTATGTCTTTGTCTTATCGGTTAATTTTCTCTATGCAAGCCGGAAGTTCGGTGATATTATCGAGTACGAAATGGGCACCGGCAGCCATCATCCGTTCGCGAACTTCGTGTTTCAGCGCAGCCAGTTCATCGGGGGTACGATGGTTATACTCTTCTTCCGTAATCCCCATCTCATTACTTCCGGTGATGACACCGATACTCCATACCTTGGCATTGACACCTTCCTTGATGTCGGCGATCGTATCCCCCACTTTAACGACATTATCGACAGAAGGGATAGCAAGGTCGATCATATTCTTATAGATCATATAAGGAGCAGGACGACCGGCAGGAAGATTGTCGGGTGTGACCAAATTATCTACCACATAACCTTTGGCTGCGGCACCGGGACGTACAACGTCCATCATTGCTTGCGTATAACCGGTAGTCGAACCGATCTTTACACCGTTTTCACGCAATTCTTTTATCGTATCCAATACGCCTGGTATAGGGGTCGTGAAGTTCGTTAGCGAAGCAAACAGGTGCTTTTCGAAGCTCTGGTACATCTCATTCACATCATCCATATTCCAGTCGCGGCCATAACGTGCACGGAATTTATCGTTCACCTCCGGCATATTCAAAATAGCTTTGATATGATCGATCTTAAGAAGTCCCATCGGCTCACGTGCCTGACGATAGGTAATATCTATTCCTTTTTCTTCGGAAAACACCTTCAGGAAGGCGTTCAACGGGGCGAAACATCCGAAATCGACAGCCGTTCCGGCCCAGTCCATAATAACACACGAAATCTTCTTCATAACTACTTATATATTATTTACATTATTATATTACTACTAGTCTATCTCTGTCAGGCAACAGTGATGGCATTCTGCGGAGTAGCTTCTATCGTCTCTTCCCGGGCGGCTGTCACACCTGTTTCCTTCCGGAAACGCTGGTGCAAATATACGAAGGAACAGACAAATGTGACACAGCAAAAGATACCTACATAACCCGCCAACCGGTTATAAAACACAGCCCAGTCGATATCGGGGTTACAGAATTCTTTCAGGACAAGCACCAATACCGTTCCGGTATATCCGAGGAAATCTGTCGTCACAATAAAGAAACCGACATTGCCACGAATCCTGAAACAGGCGATGAACCGATCGAAAAAAATAGTCTGGAAGGTCAGGTAGGCAATATACAGGCACAGACTCTGGATAAACAGCCATACGACAGGCGAAAGCTGCAACTGCTGCTGCCCGAAAGAGACGACTGTCATCACGATCATTCCCGTTATAATCAAACCGAACAATACCGAGAGAGCCTTCAGGTTATCTTTCACCAACACCATCAGACCAAATATTCCTAGGATAATCAAAGTCACCACACTGTCGATCTGGGCGAAAAGCCAGGGAGAATAGGCCGTTACATCGATGATATTCACCAGAAAGTCTTCCTTTATATCACGCAAAACAACAATCGCGATATTAGCCACAAAAAGCATACTCAGAAATGGCATAAAACTTTTGAACAGTTCCCAGCGCTGTTTACCGTTGAGAGTTTCGCGCTCAGACTTCATCGCTATATCTTCTTTGTTCGGTTCCGGTAGCTTGTTTAATGCCCAGCCGAGCAACAACAGAAGGGGAAGCGCCACCGTACCGATCAATGCCGGCATCCAGAATTCACTCACCTGAAAATGAGTCATGACATACAATCCGACAGACTTGGCCGTGCCGGAACTGATAACCATACTGACTCCCAACAGGCTTGCCAGGATATCCGTCACCCGCCGTCCTTCAATAAAACTGAATATCACTCCCCACATACAACCCAGCGACAAACCGTTGAGGAACATGGCCGCCACATTAAACGGAGTAGAAAGTAAGCCGAACAGGATCAGAGAAGCCTCAGCCAATAAAACAGAAGTCAGGATAAACTTGAAACGTTCTTCCGGTTTCAACTCGGAGATCAACTTGATACCGATAAACTTGGAGATCACATAACCCAGTATCTGGGAGATCGTCACCACTACCTTGTAATCCATATCGAAAAACTCCGCATTCTCAAAAGAGGCCGCAGTAAAAGGTTTGCGAAGTGCATAAACCAGTGAATAGGATAATAAAGCGGCTCCTCCGGCCCAAAGGATGAACAGGAAATCGGAAAGACGCTTCCGGGTAGTTTCGTTTATCTGCAAAAAGTAGTTCATATTCATGCTGTCATTTTGTTTTCGGCAGCAAAAGTATCCCTCCGATATTACAGGAGTATTACTGAATACATGAATCTATATTATTAATATATAATGGAATATCAATAAATTATAAAGAAACATTTATGTAACATTCATGTAACGGGAACGCAACACACAAGACGTTATTTTGTAGAAAATAACAGATGACAATATAAATATGAACGACTTTTCGGAACTCTATAAACGGATTGAATATCTAAGGAACAGCGGCGTAAAAATGAAAGAAATAGCCGATTGGGTCGGCATGGCTCCCAGCGTACTCTCGTCACTTTACACAACCGTCTTACCGGCCTATTTCGATGCAGCTAAGACAATGCCGCAGAACGAAGCACTCGACCAGGCACTATCACTAGTCAATAATGTATCTAAAAGACGTTTGCTTACCGGGTTGGAAGAAACCCTGATCCGCCTGGATGAGTTGGAACCGAACCAGCAACAGACACAAAAGGGAAATTCCTTTATCGAGTCGTTGAATGAAGAACTATCGCTTTCCGCACGGAGATTATCCAATATATGTGGACTGTACAATAGTTATAGCCTGTCTTCTTCTTCCGATTGTTTAAAATGTGAGCCGTTCATCATCGCGCTATCCGAAGATAAAGAGTATATCCGCATAGGCCGGCTCAATGCATACGGGGAAGTACAATGGGGAATCGGTGTAAATGGCGATCCGCAGAACTTTTACTGCCTGTTCAGCGAAAGCCCCGTTCCGCCGTTGATTCTGGTCACCGTTTACCTGCAAATCCCCATGTTCAGGAATCCCGGACAATTACGCGGATTATACCTCGGACTGGATTATAACCGGAATCCGGTAGCTCGCCGCATCGTCCTGATAAAAGAATCGGAAAGCACATCCACCGAAGATTTTCTGACGATGAAAGGCTGTCTGGTCGCCAAAGAGGATTTCACGCCTGAACAACAAACCTATTACGACTACACATGCCAGACAGGCGATTACATAAAAATGTGCACAGTCCCTTCCCTCCGTATGGATGAAAGCGACCTCATAAAAGAAAAGAAGATGCTGGCACTTTAGCCGGTATCTTCTCTTCATCTAAAATTAGTTTCACCCGGAAGAAACTTTTATTTCACTTAGGAGAAACTTTTGTTCCATCTGCAAGAAACTTTTGTTTCACCCAATTATTCTTTCTGAAACTTACGACTCACCTTGATCAGGTTAGCAGTAAACGAAACCACATTCTGCGCTTCCTGCACCATATTCAGATAGACCATGCTGACCTTCGTGCTGCCGCTTTGTCCCTGGATACGTTTCAATTCACCTTTCTTCAGGGCTGTAAGCTGGGAAGTCAGTGCCACGGATTCGGCCACCACATCGTCCAGGCGATGATAATCGTTCTTTTCGATCATAGAAGCACAACGGTTGAGGTAAGCCACGATACTTGTCGTCATCTTGCCGAAATCTTCTTTCTGCACATCGCTCAACGGACTGAAGTTGTTGTCGACATGCTCCTTGCTCGGTTCTGTCAGACGACGGATACTGAATATAATCTCACTGGCGAAATCGTTACCCTGATAATAATACAATCCCTTTTCTACCGCAATATCATGTTCCAGGTGAGTAACCCCCAACGTTCCGACACGTTTTACCTGTTTCAGATGGATCTTCTTCTCCTCTACTTCATTCAATACTTTGCGCAATTCGCGAAGGTTCTCGTTCATAAAACCATGAACCGATCTATCCAGCGAGTCTGCTGCAAAAGTTAATACAGAGGTCAATTCATCACGGCTATGTTCGCGGAACAAAGAGAGTGCTTCATGGCTGTCTGTCGTATCGCGCAATTTAGCCACAGTAGTATTCACTTCTTCTTTCAACGCCTCTTTCTTTAATTTCTTCTTATAAGCCATCTGACTGCGGATCAACATATAAACAGCCAGCCCGACCATGGCAGCCATCGCTGCAATGCCTCCGAAATAAATAACCATAGCGACCAGGAAACAGATAGTAAACGCAGCACCGGCAGTAATAAACCATCCACCGATAACGGACAATACACCTGTGATACGATAAACTGCGCTTTCACGTCCCCAGGCACGGTCGGCCAACGAACTACCCATTGCGACCATGAAAGCGACATAAGTAGTGGAAAGCGGCAACTTCAATGAAGTACCAAGGGCAATCAACAGACCCGAAAGAACCACATTGACCGAAGCACGTACCAGGTCGAAACTTGCTCTATCTTCAAGTATAATCTCATCATTATTAAAACGACTGTCGATCCAATCCTTTACCCGGGGAGGAACTACACTCAGAATTGTACTGGATGCATTGTTGCAGGTACGTACCAACATTCGTGCTACCGGAGAAGTACCGAAATTCTCATTCCCATCCGACTGGCGCGACAGGTCCAGTGAAGTTTTCACTACGCTATGAGCCTTCTTGGATGTGGCTAATGCTATTACCATCACCAAACCGGAGCCTACCAGGAAATACCAGGGTGTCTGCGCCGGAGCCAACAACGATCCCATCAGGAAGGTATCCGTGGTGGTGGTTCCACCTTGTGCCATCAAATCTATATAAGAGGAATAACCTACGAGCGGCACGCCGATAAAGTTCACGAGGTCGTTACCGGCAAAAGCCAAAGCCAGGGCAAACGTACCCATCAGGACAATTACTTTAAAGACATTCACCTTCAACCAGTGAAGTACCTGCATCAGGATCGTGAAAAAGATAAATGCCCCCCATACCACTTTATCGGTATTACTATATATAAGTGTTTTCAGTTCGCCGTCCATAAAGGAACTCTCTTTCAATCCTTTTATCAACATAAAATAAATGATTGAAGTAGCTGCAAGACCACCGAACAATGCAATAAAGTATTTCGTATGTTTCTTATAATTAAAGGTAAAGATCAAACGCGACAGATACTGCACCACCGATCCGAAGAAAAAAGCAATGGCCACCGAAAGGAATATAGCCAGGATCACGGTAAATGCTTTATCTGTATTCAACAAGTCTCCCAATTGTAAAGCTCCGTCGGAATGAGCGATCTTAACCAGTGCAATAGCGACTGTTCCTCCCAGTAATTCAAAGACCAATGATACCGTAGTGGATGTCGGCATCCCCAGTGAATTGAATATATCCAATAACACGACATCCGTTAGCATAACGGCCAGCAGGATACACATAATCTCGGAGAAAAAGAAATGTTGCGGTTGATAAATCCCATGCCGGGCAATATCCATCATACCGTTTGACAAGGAGGCGCCGACAAATATACCTATCGCGGCAATTACCATAATAACTTTAAAAGAAGCGGCCCTCGAACCGATTGCAGAATTAAGAAAGTTTACTGCGTCATTACTGACTCCCACCGACAGGTCAAATACCGCCAGTACAAAAAGAAAAATTACGAGGAACAGATAGAATGTTTCCATAATTGATTGTTACATATTCGACTACAAAGGTCTGAAACAAATATTTCACATGTGTTACACGGATGTTACAAACATGTTACAACTGTTAAATCGCCCTTAATATTAAAACAAGCTTAAGAAAATAAAGTTATCCCACTAAGGGTTTTTCTTTCCGGCTGCGACTATATTAATAGAATTGTTAACTTTACACCTATTGAACGATCATAAAGAAGATATACTACAATGGATCTGTGAGATGGCATTAACCGATTCGCAGACAGCACTTAAATCGTTATATCTAGTCTATTTTCAAAGGCTGATGCGATTTACAAAGCTTTATGTATCCTCTACTGCTGATGCTGAAGAAATTGTATCCGATACTTTTTTGGTTATCTGGAATAACAGAAAATCTTTATTAAAGATAACCAACTTCGAGGCATACATTTATTCTATTGCCAGACATAAAGCCATCAGTTACTATCGTTCCAGGCACATGGAGCAAATAGAGTTGAATGAAATTTCAGTAGATCTTTTTATCCACACAGAAACAACCCCGGAAGACGATTTGATCTCGAAAGAAAGGATCAACCAACTAAATAAAGCCATCGACGCCCTTCCCGCTAAGTGTAAAATGGCATTTAAACTGGTACGGGAAGATAAACTTAAATATAAAGAAGTTGCAACCATACTGGATATTTCTGTAAAAACACTCGAAGCGCATCTGGCAAATGCGATAAAAAAACTACGTGAATCCCTGACTTCGGAACAATAAACAAAAACTTATACAAAGCATCCGGACTCTCGTATTGCGAAACACCCCGTATCGTGGTGTAGCTTATTTCAAAACAGCAGAACATGCAATACGTAACTTTACCGATCAAAGAGAAATGTATCAAAATTTGAAATGAAATTTGCCTGATTGTCGGCAAAAATTGATTGGTTTATGAAACAAATCATACTGGCAAATAGTATACATTTGTTTCTGAAAACTTATTGGGAAATAAGGGGGTCGGTTAAGTAAGAGAGGGAAATGCCTGGAGTCAAATCCAGACTTTCCCTTTCGTTGTTTTTTATATCTTCCATAAAGTCATATTTTTTCTTCTCACCAGTAGGGGTATTTATAAATCTTCTGTCTTATTAGTAAAGATGCAATTTAAGTTTCTAACCAATATCTTTACAATATCACTTCGATTTTTCCATTTTTTTCGTTCCTTTACGGTGTTAACACTGTAAAGGAACACTTTTTTCATAAGACACGTAACAACCCTGCTTCAGATCTCGGCATTAGGAAAATGTGGGATTAACATGATGCAACTGCGGTTACAGGTTCGGTTCTAACTCATTATTCCCTTATATTTTTTGCACTCTTTCTAGGGGTTTTTCTTACATGCTGCGACTATAATTATAGAATCAATGATAGCATGGAGAATAAAACAGATCATATTATTGCTAAAGTTCTGAATGACGAAGCATCTTCAGAAGATATTCTGTATCTGAGCCAATGGCTGAATGAAGATGAGAAAAACCAGAAAGAATTCTGTGAACTGAGAAGTTACTGGAATGCGGATGTAAATATCCGGAATGAAATATCCCCTATCTTATCAGTAGACAAACTACAACAAAAAATCAATAACCAAACCAAACACCCTCAGAAAAGACAGACATTAAAATATATGCTCCCGATAGCTGCCGCAATAACATTATTTGTAGCTCTTGCAATAAATCTATGGTTAATAAAAGAACGGAAGCAACCTTGTGAATACTACACATATCTGACCAGCGAAAGTACCGCCAACCTGACAATGGATGATGGAACAAAAATTACCTTGAATAAAAACAGCCGCCTGACCTATTCCAGTGAATATGGAATAGAAAACCGTTCCGTCAAACTTATCGGAGAAGCTTTTTTCGATGTAGAAAAGGATTCTATAAAACCTTTCAAGATAGAAATAGGAAATGCCTCTGTTACTGTTTTAGGAACAACTTTCAATATCAAGGCGGAAGAATCGTCCAATAAAATCACAGCAACTTTAATAAAAGGTTCCATCCAATTTCATGCGGCGGAACAAAATCTCATTCTGAAACCGGGACAACAACTAACATTCCTCCAGAATTCGAATCATATTAGTGTAGAGCAGGTCGATACAGACATATTTACATCCTGGACCACCGGATTGCTGAAATATAAATCGATCCCATTCGTAAAACTTATATCCGAATTAAAAACGAAATACCAGGTAGAGATCAACATCAGCAATAAGCGCCTGACCAATCCGGATATTGTTGTTTCAGGAACTTTCAGCGAAAATCAGAATATCGGAGAAATACTGACGGTGATCTCGAAAAGCCTGCCATTCCGTTGGGAAAAGAAAGACGATAAATATATTATCAAATAAGTTTTCAACCTTAAAAATAATGCCTATGGAACAAAAGAAAGAACATAGTTAACCTAAAAAAACCGGCCATACAAAGTATAACCGGTTCTATTTTCAAAATTAACATTGCATTACTACTCCGCGACCAAACATTGTGGCAATGCATATTATTAATCTTCAATCAATACAAAAATATGGAAAATGTTTCGTATTACAAGTCTTTCCTTTCCAAAGACTTAAAAAAAATCTTTGCAATTATGAGAATCACTGTCCTTTTGTTGTTTACAGTTATGCTTCAGGTGATAGCTGCAGAGGCAGCCTATTCACAATCGGCTAAATTGTCGGTAAAAGCCAATCAAATGTCGCTCACCGATCTTTTCGCACAAATAGAGAAGCAAAGTGAATTTCTGTTCTTTTACGTCGATAAAGAGGTAAACAATATCAACGTAAATGTGAAAGCATCCAATAAGCCGATAGAGGAAATCCTCTCGAACGCTCTAAAAGGTACCGGACTTACTTATGTTATTAACGACCGGAATATCAACATCATCAAAAGAAGTAATATTCAGCAGCAACAACAACAATCCAAGAAGAGAATAACAGGAACTGTTGTCGATCAAACCGGTATGCCTATCATCGGAGCTAATGTTGTAGAAAATGGCACTTCTAACGGAACTGTTACTGACTTCGAAGGGAATTTCTCACTGGAATTGTCGGAGAATGCGACTATACAAATCAGTTATATCGGCTACAACTCACAGTTCATCCCGGTAAAAGGCTCTTCCACCTTTAACATACAACTGGAAGAAGATACAGAAGCATTGGATGAAGTAGTCGTCGTAGGATACGGTGTACAGAAAAAAGTATCTGTTACAGGATCATTGGCTACGACAGCCGGTAGCGACCTGGCCAAAGTTCCAACACCGAACGTCACAAACACACTGGCCGGACGTATGCCGGGACTTGTTTCCTACAATCGTAGCGGTGAGCCGGGTTACGACGATGCCAAGTTACTGATCAGGGGTGCCAGCACAACCGGCGATTCTTCTCCCCTGGTTGTTGTAGACGGAGTAGCCGACCGTGCCGGAGGTTTCAACCGTATCGACCCGAACGACATCGAAAGCATCACGATCCTGAAAGATGCTTCGGCTGCCATTTACGGATCACGGGCAGCAAACGGTGTAATTCTGGTAACCACCAAACGCGGTAAAGAAGAAAAAGTAACTATTAACTACAATGGAAATGTAGGTATAAGCTCACCGACTATTCTTCCGAAAATGGCTTCATCCGCCGAATATGCCGAATTACTGAACGAGATCAATCCGAATACCTATTCAGCCGAACAGATCCAGAAGTTCAGGGATGGTAGCGACCCGATCAATTATCCGAACATCAATGCATTCGATCTATTGACACGCCAGGCATTACAGACACAACACAATGTGTCTATTTCGGGTGGCAGCAAAATCGTAAACTTCTACGCTTCTTTAGGTTATCAGTATCAGGATAACTATTACAAAAACAGTGCAAGTAATTACAACCAGTATAATCTGCGTTCAAACCTGGATATAACACCGCACAAGAATGTAAAAATCGGATTGAACGTCGCATTCCGCCAGGAAGACCGTAACTCACCTATTTACGGTTCGCAAGACATCTGGCGTTACATGATCAAATACAACCCGATGGTCAATATCTGGTGGCCGGGAACCGATTACGGTAATAACGCTTCCAAACAGGATAACTTCGCTCCGGCAACAGGCCTCGACAATTCAATGGGATACACGAAGGATAAAAATTCATATCTGAACAGTGACATTACCCTCCACCTGGATCTGCCTTGGATCACAGAAGGTTTATCCATCGATGCCGGTGCATATATCGACCGTAGCGATACTTTCTGGAAACAGTTCCAGCATAAGTACGACCTGTATAATTATGACCAGGCCACGAACGAATATACAGCCGTACAACAAGGCTCGAATATCCTGAACCAGAACATGACACAAACATTAGGTATCACCCTGAATGCCCGGTTGAACTACGCACGTGTATTTAACGATATCCACAACCTGAATGTTTTTGTAGCATACGAACAATACAAGAGCCGTTACGACAAGATGGAAGGACGCAGGCAGGATTTTATCTCAACCTCTATCGATGAATTATTTGCCGGCGACAGCAACAGCCAGACCAATAACGGTACCGCTTCCGAGACAGCCCGCATGAACTATTTCGGACGTGTCGACTATGGTTTGATGGATCGTTATCTGTTCCAGTTCAACTGGCGCTATGATGGTTCTGAAAACTTCCCTTCCGGCAATCGTTTCGGTTTCTTCCCAGGTGTATCGGTAGGTTGGAGAATCTCTGAAGAAGATTTCTGGAAAAACAACATATCCTGGATGGATTATTTCAAGGTTCGTGCTTCCTGGGGACAGATGGGTAACGATAAAGTAGATCCGTTCCAGTATATGACTGCTTACATTTTCGACAACCCCGGTATCTTCGGTAACGGCATTCAAAATGGTGTATGGCTGAATCGTACGGCAAACCCGAACATCACCTGGGAAGTTGCCAACACTTACAATATCGGAATCGAGGCGAAGTTCCTGAATAACTTCAACTTCGAAATGGACTTCTTCAAAACGAAACGTAACAACATTCTGGCCACCCGTAATGCAGCTATCCCCGATTATGCAGGTTTGACATTGCCGGACGAAAATATCGGAGAATGCTCTAATATCGGTACGGAATTAATGCTAGGCTACACCAAGCAATTGAATAAAGACTGGCACCTGAACCTGAGCGGAAACTTCACATACAACCGCAGCAAGATCGATTTCATCGATGAACCGTCTACCACTCTCGAATGGCAACGTCGTACCGGATTATCGATCGGAACGAACGGAGATCGTTATCTGATGTATCAGGCAGACGGTATTTTCCGTACGCAGGAAGAACTGGATGCTTATCCTCACCTGTCGAATGCACGTGTAGGCGATGTACGCTTCGTCGATATAAACGACGATGGCGTGATAGATGGCTCCGACAAGGTTCGTCAGGATAAACCGTCGGTACCCCGTATCATGTACGGTATCAACCTAGGCGTAAATTACAAAGACTGGAGCCTGAATATGTTATTCCAGGGAGCTGCACAGGTTTGGCAATATACCTTTATGGAAGCCGGTACGATCGGAAACTTCACAAAAGATTTCTATGACAACCGCTGGACAGAAGATAACATCGCAGCTAAATACCCTCGTACTTATAATAGAGACGCAACAGTAACAGGCGGTGGTAACTTCCGTAACTCATTCTGGTTGAATAACGCATCTTACCTGCGTCTGAAAAGTGTTGAATTATCTTATACATTGCCACGGCAACTGCTGAACAAAACTCCGCTAAGTAACGTACGTTTCTCTCTGAGCGGTTACAATCTTCTGACCATCACAGGCATTAAGAATATCGACCCGGAAACAGAAGATAACGATCAAGGTTGGGCAGCCTGGAACACTCCACAGTCTAAGGTATTTAATTTCGGCGTGAACGTAACATTTTAATAACTAAGTATTATGAAAACATATATAAAATATATCATAGCAGGATTATTCTGTACCTCTTTATTCCCTTCCTGTACAGACATTCTGGATAAAAAACCATTGACAGAGATTTCAGAGAACGACTTATGGAGCGACCCGGCCCTGGTGGAAGGTTTCGTTAATTCGCGTTACAACCAGGTTGGACACGGATGGACCGAATCGATGCAGAGTTCAGCCGTAGACGAAACAGAACTAACCTGGTTGCGTGGTTGCGAAGTAATCAACTTCGCACGTGTAAGCCCAACCGACCTCGGACGTATGAACGGCGCCTGGTGGGGCTGGGATAACCGGGCATGGGCTACCAAATGGGCTAATATCTCCAATTGTAATATCTTTTTTGAACGTATAGAAGAAGTACCCTTCACTGATGAGGAAGTACGCGACCGCCTGAAAGGTGAAGTACGTTTCATCCGCGCATTGGAATACAATGACCTGGTAACCCGCTGGGGGGCTATGCCACTTATCACCAAAAGTTTCACACTGAATGATGTAGATGAGATCCTGACTCTCAAACGTGCTACTTATAAAGAGTGTGTCGACTTTATGATCGACGAACTGACTCAGGCGGCAGAAGAACTACCGGCTTCTTATAGCGGGGACAATTACGGACGTGCAACCAGTGTTGCCGCCCTGGCTCTCAAATCACGTATTCTATTATATGCTGCCAGCCCGCTAATGAACGAAAATGTAAAACTGGAGCAAGTCGGATATACCTCACCTGATCCCGACCGTTGGAAAAAAGCAGCAGACGCAGCCCAGGCTGCTATCGATGCAGCTTTAGCCGGAGGTTATGCATTATTCAATAATTATTCCGACCTGTCTGAAAACTATCAGAATATATTCCTCGATGCGACATCTTCCAATAAAGAGGTCTTGTTTGCCCGTATGGGAACTACCAGTAGTTTAGGAGAAAACCTGTCCAGTCTCGAACAATATAATTTCCCGAATGGTTTCGGCGGTTGGGGTGGCAACTGTCCGCTTCAGGAACTGGTCGACGATTACGAATTCCAGGACGGAACAGACTTCGACTGGAACAATCCTCAACATGCCGCTGCACCTTACGAAAACCGCGATCCACGCTTTTACGCCTCTATTTTGTACGATGGCGCACCATTTAAAGAACGTACATTGGAAACTTACTGGGATGTAGATGCCAGTGGTAACGAAGCCGGTACAGGAGGCAAAGACTCCAAGTTCGGAGTAGAGAACTGGAACACTTCTATGACGGGTTATAACCTGAAAAAGTTCATCGACGAAACCTATGTCGGCAACTCCTGGAATTTCACCAACAAAAAGAACTGGATTTGGTTACGCCTGGGTGAACAATATCTGAACCTGGCAGAAGCTTTATATCATATAGGCAATGAGGCCGGAGCACGTGAAGCGGTAAATACGATCCGCGAACGAGTAAATATGCCGGACATCACCTCTTCATGTACACAATTACTGGAGGATATCAAGCATGAACGCCGTATCGAACTGGCCTTCGAAGAACATCGCTATTTCGATGTACGCCGTTGGAAAGAAGGTCCTAAATACCTGGGGCGTACGGTACATGCCGTTACCATCAAGAAATATCCCGACGGACATAAGACCTATGCAGTCAGTCCGTTAAGAAGCGACGTAGGCGGCGACCGCCTGTTCGATGAAAAGATGTATTGGTTACCGATCATGAAGTCGGAAATCGATAAAAACCCGAATCTCGTACAAAATCCGGGATACTAATTTTTTATTCACATACAATAGAACTACATGAAGAAATTATTAATCAGTTTATCAGTTCTGCTTGCCGTCTCTCCTCTATTTGCACAGGAGAGAACGGTCAGCGGACCGGATAATAATCTAAAAGTAACAGTCTCTTTAAAAAGAGGAGGCGAACCGGTCTACCAGGTCACATATAAAGATAAAACAGTGATCGAAGAATCTCCTTTAGGAGTACTTACCGATATCGGCGATTTCAGCAAAAGGATGAAGTTGGTCGAACACAAAACGGGTAATGTGGATGAACAGTACACATTAAATCGTTGTAAAACAGCGGATGTCCATTATGTTGCCAACAAATTGGTTTGTACCTTCGAAAATGCGGATCAGAAAAAGATGGATGTAATCTTCCAGGTAAGTAATAACGATATTGCCTTCCGATATGCATTTCCTCAATATGGACATACCGCCTGTCTGGTAATAGAAAAAGAGGCAACCGGATTTGACTTTCCACAACAGACAACGACATTCATGTGCCCTCAGGCCGCTCCTATGACCGGCTGGGAACGTACCAAGCCAAGTTACGAAGAGGAATATACACCCGATGAACCTGTCGGAATGATATCCAAACACAAAGTAGGTCATACTTTCCCATGCCTGTTCCATATCGATAACAATTGGGTATTGGTGTCGGAAACAGGCGTAAGCAGCCGATATTGTGCATCCCATCTGAGCGATGGCAGTAAAGAGGGGCTATATACGATCGCTTTCCCTCATCCGGGAGAGAACAACGGTAACGGCAGCGCAGCACCCGGCCTGGCTTTACCGGGCGAAACACCCTGGCGTACCATCACTGTCGGTGACAATTTACAGCCGATCGTCGAAACAACAATTCCTTTCGATGTGGTAAAACCGTTGTACGATGCATCTCAGGACTATAAGTTCGGCCGTTCCACCTGGAGTTGGATCGTGTGGCAAGACGGTAGTATCAACTATGACGATCAGATAAAGTACATCGACCTGGCATCCGCTATGGGATACGAATATGTACTGATCGACAACTGGTGGGACACAAAGATCGGCCATGAACGGATGGCGGAACTGATCAAATATGCCAAATCTAAAAATGTGGGCATATTCCTCTGGTACAACTCCAATGGTTACTGGAGCGATGCTCCTCAGGGGCCTAAACAGCGTATGTGTACCTCTCCCGCCCGGAAAAAAGAAATGAAATGGCTACAGGAACAGGGAGTGAAAGGTTTGAAAGTGGACTTTTTCGGTGGTGATAAGCAAGAAACCATGCAATTGTATGAAGATATCCTGACGGATGCCAACGAACATGGATTGATGATCATCTTCCACGGCTGTACACTTCCGCGTGGCTGGGAACGCATGTACCCGAACTATGTAGGCAGCGAAGCTGTATTGGCTTCCGAAAACCTGATATTCGACCAATACTGGGCCGACAGGGAATCATACAACGCCTGCCTGCATCCGTTCATCCGTAATGCAGTAGGGAGCATGGACTTCGGAGGTACGTTACTGAACAAACGTTACAACCGTACAAACGATGGAGGCACGATCCGTAAAACGACCGACATTTTCCAGCTTGCAACGGCGGTACTTTTTCAAAGCCCGGTACAGAACTTTGCACTTACGCCCAACAACCTGACCGATGTTCCGTCCTTCGAGATCGACTTTATGAAGCAGATACCGACAACCTGGGACGAGACACGTTTTATCGATGGTTATCCCGGCAAATATTGTGTTTTAGCCCGTCGCCATGCAGACAAATGGTATATCACAGGCATAAATGCAGGTAAAGAAACTTTGAAACTGAAAGTTTCTCTCCCCATGCTTGCCGGACAAAAGGTAACGAAATACGATGACAACAAAGATCGTTCACCAAGAATGTCGGATGCTACCGTCAAACAGAATGGCGAATATCAACTGGAAATTTTACCGGATGGCGGAATAGTATTGGTTAATTAACCTGTTTTACGTTCCTTTACAGTGCCTACACTGTAAAGGAACACTTTTTTATACGCTTACAAAGAGTTTCATCACTTCAGCCTTCACCTTTCACCCCCCATCATACTATGAATATCAATAATCAGCGTGTGAAGGCTAACGTTTCACCACCTTCTATCCGACTTCGGCTTGCCCTGCATGCCATACCGGGAAAATACTATGTGTTAAAAGACAGGCCACTAAATGTTAAGTCCCTACAACCATGAGTAAAGTCCCGACCCATAAAAATCACCCTGTACAGGGTAGAAACTTAAGGCCATGACTTAACATGTAGCCATTCATACCCTAACAATCAAAAGGTATATGGATTTCTATTAGTCATTGACAGGGATATACCAGATAAAAAAATTCCATTTCCACGTTTCACACGAGCCTTCACCCGATAATAATTAATATTCATGACGTGATGAGAGGTGTGACACGTGAAGGGTATATGCCTGTAAAGACAAGTATCCGGCGAATTATCCATCATTTTATCAACATAACAACCGGCGACTCCCCAAAATCTAACGTTTGTACACTTTTTTATCGCCTAAGTAAGCATAAGCTATTAAATAAAAAACTACTTTTGCGCCCGATTTGGTGATGCCGGTTCATTCTGTACCGGCATAAAAGGGAATTCGGTGACAATCCGAAGCAGTGCCCGCTACTGTAATACCCGTATCCGAAGAAAAGTTTCTTATACCACTGTTTCGTTTACAAGAAATGGGAAGGTGCTTTTCAGGGTTAAGCCAGGAAACCTGCCAGATCAGACAAATAATCAAGCTCTCCCGGGCCAGGAAAGTGAATTATTAATTCTTATACAAACAATTTCGATGAAAAAGAAATGTTTACTCACAGCTGCTATCAGTTGGATAGTAGTATCTATGTTCGCTCAAACCGCCCTGAAAGGGAAAGTCGTAAACGCTGAAACCAACGAACCTGTCGTAGGAGCCAATATCCGCATAGACCATAGCCTGGCAGGATGCACAACCAATGGTAAAGGAGAATTCAATATCAGCAACCTGCCGGAAGGTGAACATACGCTGAGTGTAACACATGTTAGTTTCCTTCCCCAGAAATATACCGCAGACAGCCAGGATGAAAATATCCTGATCAAGATGAGCGAAAGCTATATCAACCTGGGACAAGTCGTTATAACCGGTACGGGAACCCACCGCCGCATGACCAACTCTCCTGTCCCCATACAGGTGATCACAGCCAAAGACCTGGGAAATGCCAACGTAACCAACCTGGAAGATGCCCTGGTCAAACTGACTCCGAATGTAACAACCATGACAAACGGAATGGGAACGACACTGAGCCTGAACGGCATGAACGAAGACTATATGCTACTGCTGGAAAACGGTAAACGCCTGACCGGTGACGACCGTTATACACGTATCAATATCGCCAATATAAAGCGTATCGAAATCCTGAGCGGGGCAGCTTCCGCCCTTTACGGCAGCGATGCAATCGGCGGCGTTATCAATATTATTACAGATGATACCAAGAATGCGGTGAATGTATCCAACTACACCCATTATACCAGTAAAGGACGGTTCAGCGAAAATATAAATGCAGACGTAAATGCCGGTAAATTTTCATCTTATACTTCATACCAGCGCAGGGAAGCGGATAACTGGCAAGTGAATGATCTCGACGAAAACGGCTATAAAACAGGCCGCCCGATGTCTACCGGATTCCTCTCCGACAATATCAGCCAACGTTTTGCTTACAATGCAACCGACCGCTTATCTTTCTACGTACGTGGTAATTACTATGACTATAACACCCGCCGACCGGAAACAGCCACTTACTTTAAGAAAGGAAAGAAGAAAGATGAAAACGGCAACCCGATCTATGAAGAGACACAGGCTTATACCTATAACATGGCGCATGAAACCTACACCTATGGTGCCGGTGCCAAATATATGATCAACAAATCCGCTTACATCGATGCTGACTTCTTTGCCGACAATTACACCTCAAAATATGACTATTTCCTCAAAACCGGAGATTTCGAACGCGGCGATAAAGAAACCCGTAAAGAAACGACTTATTACGATGCAACCGTAAAAGGTATTTTCAAACCTAATACGTGGAATAAAGTATCCACAGGTATCGAGTATATCAATGAAAACTTCAGAAGCCAATCGGATAACATCAGCTTCAAGAGCATGTATACGATTGCACTTTTTGCACAGGATGAAATTACGATACTAAGAAACCTACAGGCCGTATTAGGCGTGCGCTATCTCTACAATGAGAATTTTAAAAACTATGCCACTCCAAATGTTGCCCTTATGTACAAACTCAAAGGATTTAATTTCCGGGCATCGTACGCAACAGGCTTCCGTTCGCCCACATTGTCCCAACTATACGCAACGGACGAATCGAAAACTTCAAGCCGTTATACGATTGGAAACCCCGACCTGAAACCGGAAAAGAGTAATTTCTTTTCACTGAACGGCGAATATACATGCTCACGTTTTTCAATATCGGCCACCGGATTCTACAACGATATTAAAGACATGATCGATTACCGCGTATTAAGCGATGAAGAGATTCACCAGATGGGACTGGATGAGCTTCATGAGAAATTCTCTACCATCCGTCAGCGCGACAATGTGAACCGGGCTAAAATCAAAGGGATCAGTGTAAACGCAAATATTTATGCAGGAGCCGGATTCACCGTAGGCGGAGGTTACATCTACACAGACAGCGAAGCTAAGACACTGGAACACGACAGCAAAACCGGAACTGATATTGTCGTAATTACTCCTGTCGATAAGAGCGTAAAGAATGCAGCCAATGTACATGCACGTTGGGATCATGACTGGAACAACTACCACCTGAATGTAAACCTGAGCGGACATATCCAGGGCGAACGCTATTCCAGCACATACGGCTACGCCCCGAAATACCAGCAATGGGATTTGAACACCCGCCACTCATTCAACCTAGACGCATTTATCCTGGAACCGGGAATCGGTATCGAAAACTTATTTAACAACCGCGACGACCGCCCCTGGAACAGTAATTTCTCCACGATAAACCCCGGACGGGCCGTTTACATTAGTCTGGCTGTGAAATTCAAAAAGTAAAACAGATAGAAATCAAAGACATAGATACTACATTTTTTTAGTAAAAGAATCATATAATAAAATAATGTAGTATCTTTGCACCCACGATTTAGTAATCAGTTTGTTTCGCAGACTGATTCAAGGGAATCCGGTGTAAATCCGGAGCTGTACCTGCAGCTGTAAATCCTCATTATGTTGGTTAGAAGTTCTAATGCCACTGTTTCAATAGTCGAAATGGGAAGGTTTCTAACCAGAGGAAAGCCAGAATACCTGCTAAATTTATTTTATAATAAACACCAAGCTTCCAGGTTCAGAAGTCTGTGTCCATTCGATTATACGTTTACCTACGTAAAAGCCCTTGCGACATTCCTTTTAAGAAGAGAAACTTGATGTTTTATTTATCAAACTAAATAAAACAGAATATGAAGTATCTGCTATTGGCTTTCATTCTACTATGTAGCATGCAATATGCCTATGCGCAAAGTATCCTGAGCAAAGACGGGAAAGAACTGACGGTACAATTAGATGAAGTAGTAATAACCGGAACCGGTACCGAACATTATCTGAAAGACGCTCCCGTACAGACAGAAGTCATTACCAGCAAAGCGCTGGAACAATATCAGGCTCGTAGCATGGAGGACCTTTTGGGAGGACTTTGCCCTTCATTAACCTTTCATGAAGGCGACATGGGCGGACATCTGCAAATGAATGGCCTGGATAATGACTATATCCTGATTCTAATAAACGGCAAACGTATGAACGGGGATGTGGGTGGACAAAGCGATCTCAACCGAATTAATATAGCCGATATCGAGAGAGTCGAAATCGTAAAAGGAGCCTCCTCTTCTTTATATGGTAGCGACGCTATCGCCGGTGTTATTAATATCATCACCAAAAGGAACAGGGAAAAAATCAACGTCACTAATACGACCCGCGTGGGAGAATATGGTGATATACGCCAAAGCAACACGGTCGGCATTCAAATAGGAAAACTGAACTCTACAACTTCTTTCAATTACAAACATACGGATGGTTGGAGAAACACGGATATGGAATGGGACCAGCACCAGTTGAAACCCGGCTCTGTCAGCAAAACTATCAACCGATCGGACAATTATACGATCAACGAATTTCTCTCCTATAAAGTAAATGATAAACTGGAACTGACCGCCGAAGGTTCGCATTACGAACGTTGGTTATATCGTACATTCGGAGCTTATAAGTATTATCCGTATAATTACTATTATCGCAATTATACATTGGCAGGTGGCGCAAAGTGGAAACTAGAAGGCAGGAATTATCTTACTTTCGATATCGATTATGGCAGGTTCGGATATTTTTACGATTACACCCATGATGCCTATACCGATTACTTTATAGATAATAAACGTGTCACCTTTTTTGCCGGTCAACGTCTCAAACAAAAGATACAGAAACAACTGACAGGACAAGCTAAAGGCGTTTTCTATTTCGGAGATTCACATACGCTTAACACTGGTTTGGAGTATTTGTGGGAGAATCTCGAATCGCCTCATCACATGGACAATCGTACTTCAGCATCCGTTTACACCTTATCGGCTTATGCACAGGATGAATGGACACTGGCGGACCGGTTTATCGTCACTGCCGGACTACGCGGTGTATATCATAAAGAATTCGCAGCAAGAGTGACTCCCAAAGTATCCGCCCTTTATAAATTGAACAATTTCAACCTGCGCGGTACATGGTCGCTCGGATTCAAAGCTCCAACCACTCAGGAACTTTATTACGATTATATCGGCACCATGATGGGAAAGCTGAAGGCCTATTATGGGAACAGCGATCTGAAACCGCAGACATCTCAATATGTATCACTTGGAGCAGAGTTTATTTCAGATAAGTTCCAGGCGAGTGTTACCGGATACTATAACAGTATCCATGATATGATCGCTTTGACAACAGTTCCCACTTCAGCAGAAAACAAGCTGCTGGAAGTAGAGGAAACAAAAAAATATAAGAACCTGTCGAAAGCCAGAGTGTATGGCGTGGATTTCTCATTTACATACAAGATAACAAAAGACCTCGCATTAGGAGGCGGATACAGTTATACTGATGCAAAAGCCCTTTATGTGGATGATGAATTTGACCCACGCTACATGCAATATATCCCCATAGATGCTACCTCTAATCACAATGCAACGCTCAACGCGACATGGGGACATACATGGAAACGCTATCGGTTAGGCGTTGGTCTTTACGGGAAATACCAATCCAAACGCTTTTATATGTCGGACGACAATGCGGACGGATATAATATCTGGAGGATCAACACAAGTCATTCGCTGTTGAAGGTCAAACATTGGGATTTGACAGGCAATGTGGGGGTTGATAATATTTTAAACTATATAGACACCACCCCGTTCGGACGCAATCACGGAACAACAAGTCCGGGACGTAATTTCTACCTGTCTATTACAGCCAAGTTCCATAATAGAAACAAGTAAATCAACATCTTTTAAAATTTATATTTATGAACAAATTTAAGTATTGCCTTATGGCTGCCGCCCTTATGACGGTAACAGCTGTCGGATTTACATCCTGCGGCGACGACGATGACGTAGAAAAAACAGACAATCCGGCAGAACCGGTAGTAAAAGCCGCAAAGACGAAAGATACGGCCATTTTACTTTGCTCTTTCGGAAGTACTTATCACGAAGCAACTCACGTTTATGATGAAACTGTCAAAGAATTCAAAGAAGCTTTTCCTGAAGCAGATGTTTATCTGTCTTTTTCATCAAACACTTGTATCGGACGACTGGAAGCTACACGCGATGAAGCTTACTATCATATAGACCAATGGCTGAATGCCTTTGCTGAAGCTGGTTACACGAGAGTTGCCGTACAGTCGTTACACGTTATTCCGGGTGAAGAATATCTTTCTGTTATGAATACTACTGTAAAGAAAAACTTCATGATCCGTGATTATCCAAGTGTAAATGTATTGAAAGGTGCAAACCTGTTAGCTGAAGATGAGGATACAGAAGCTGTTGCAGAAGCTTTGTATAGTCATTACAAAACATCATTGGCTGACAAGCATAATATCTTGTTGCTGATGGGTCACGGAAACCCGAACGACAGCTATAATGCCAACCAGAAATATGCCGATATCGAAGTTGCCATGCAAGCAAAAACAAGCAGCAAAAATGTATTTGTAGGTACTGTGGATTATGGTAAAATGTTATTCTGGCCGTTAAATGAAAAGACAGAGCAACCTCTGGATACTCCTAATCCTGAATGTATTTATTCAAAACTGATGGATTACTGCAAAACAAATAATCTGGAACCGAAAGACATCAATGTATTCCTGGCTCCGTTCATGTCTATTGCCGGTGACCATGCTCACAATGACCTATGGGGTCTGGAAGACGGAGATGACGCTAGTCTGGCTACTCCGCAATCAGATAATTGCTGGCGTCTGAAATTACAATATCTGGGATTCAATATCGACCAGACAGAAACTCACCCTGCCGATCAGACAGATGCAGACCATGGTATTGAAAGCGGATGTAAAATCAAAGCTTTAGGAGACTATCCTGAAATCCGTAAGATCTGGTTAAACCACCTGAAGGAAAACTGGAACGATGCTGATGCATGGGAAAACGGTGAAGGTTATCAACCGGAATAAAGATAAAAAGAAAAGCAGGAACAATCATCCTGCTTTTCTTTTTTATAATAACATATATATGCTCTTCTGTTCTTTACTTGCAATAATTCAATACCTCTACATTCTTAATCGTACTTTTGAAATCGCCGGCCTTCTCTAACGGGAAAACCAGTGTCCGTACATAACTCATAGAGTCTTTTCCGCCATTAAAGAAACGTTTCTGAATATTCAATTCTTCTTTCAGGTCTCCGTTAATATACAAACGTGTAGCTTTTTCATCACCACTGATCGCTACGGATGCTTCCTCTTCGGGATAAAACTGATAATTAAATGTATTCAGATAACCGTCACGGGCAAAACCTAATTTACCGCTGACAGGATCAGACAAATAAAATACGGCATCGGGAGAACGGAATAGTTCTGTGCCTGGTTCTTCTTTGACAGACTGGACATCAAACGAAACTGTATAATGATAACCGATCTCTTTCAAGCCCGTTTTTGTATTCGGTTTTAAAACATCCTGATTGTAAACAGCACGAGGCTTGTTACCCATGCGTCCAGCAATATTTACACCAGGGCCTTCACCCAGTGCGGTACGCATCGTATTAAAGGTCTCATAAGGGACCTTGCAATCTTTGCCTGTCCACATCTTCCCGGCCAACGTTTGCAAAGCGGGGAAAACACGGTAATGGATATCTTTCGTACTGATACCGTTGCCTGCATGGTCGTTCCAAACAGCAAACATGCCTCCTTTAATCTGTTTATGTTTCTCAGGGAAAACTTCTTTACCGATATGTGCGGGAGTCCATTCCTTATAAAGCATTTCCGTATTCAGATAGTCGTAGTAATAACCGGCAGCCGGAACGATATACAAATAACCGTCGGGAACACTGACCAGGTCGTATCCCTGTTTGATCATTTCTTTCGGATCTGCATAGCCATTGTACCAGGCATTCATCAGTACGTTTTTAGACTTAACGGGAGTATCTCCATTTGCATGGGTCAAAGCTCCCCAGACACAAGCCTGTTTACCGAAGCCTTCTACAAAACGGATATAATGATCGGTGAATTCGCGGAATTTCTCTACTACATCTTTCTTCTTATTTGAATATTCATCGGTTCCGATATGTACTCGTTTTCCGATAAAGACAGGATTTCGTCCTTCCAGATATTCACGGAACAGGCTATCGACAAACTGGTAGGTTTCCGGTTTGAACAAATCCAGGTGATCCATTCCATATTCTTCACTACCGATCTCCGGACGATACTGTGTCAGTGCCAGCGAATGAGCCGGAACATCTATCTCCGGAATGATCTCAACTCCGAGACTATCGGCCATTAACTGAAAATCAATAAATTCTTTTTTAGTATAATAACCGTCACGGGCAGTCAGTCCCGGGAAAAATTCACTTTCCAGGCGGAATGCAGCATAGGTTTTATTCCAGTCATGTTCGAAATATTGTTTGAAAGCGTTATCATTCAGGTGAACCTGCAAAGTATTCATCTTATAATAAGCCATCATCTTTACATAATCGCGCAGGAAATCCATCGGAATGAATTTTCGTCCGCAATCCATCATAAAGCCACGGATCGCATAGTCGGGATAATCGCGCATCGAACCTTTAGGCAATGCCTGGTTATTGTCTTGCTCGGTCATCTGAAGGATTGTACGGGTTGCCCAATATAAACCTTTAGCCTTTGGGGCCGATACAGTCACACGGTCTGCTATTTTCACAGCATACCCTTCTTCACCCAACTGTTTGTCACCGGACAAGGAGAAAACAAAGTCACCAGCGAAAGCCCTTCCTTCTACAACAGCCAACTTACGACCGAACATCGTTTCGTAATCTTCGGCAAACTGATTGGCAATTTTGTTAATGGCAGGATCTTTTCCTACACAGACAATACGGGAAGTGGGAGATGGAGTAAACAAACCTTGTCCCCCTCTCCATTCCTGCAATTCGGGTATGACAAACGGTTTTTCGTTATTGGCAGCATAACTTTTACCCACGAAAAGTGTGCATGCCACAATCAGCATTAAATAGCGTTTTATATTCATTGTATTTTAAATTTAAGCGCACAATATTACTGCTTTTTAATCATCCGGACAAGCTTAAAATGAAGGAATAGTTAAAAGATGACTAATTAAAAGGCGGTTTCTGAATGATTTATTACTTTTGTGTTCAAAAACATATTAATGAGTTACAATTGGAACACACGGACGGAGCTATTACTGGGGGCCGACCGGATGGAGTACTTGTCACATTGCCATGTTTTAGTCGTAGGATTAGGGGGCGTGGGAGCTTATGCCGCCGAACAGATTTGCCGTGCCGGGATCGGGCACATGACAATCGTTGATGCCGATACGGTGAACGCCAGCAATATAAACAGACAGTTACCTGCTTTACATTCCACTATCGGGATGCAGAAAGCAGAAGTTGTAGGCCAGCGTCTGTTGGATATCAATCCACGTTTAAAACTGACCGTGCTTAATGAATTTCTCCGTGATGAACGGACAGAGGAAGTTCTATCCGCCACAAAATACGATTTCATCGTGGATGCTATCGATTCGCTCAGTCCGAAAGTTTACCTCTTGTATCATGCTAACAGGCGTGAAATTCCTATTGTTTCCTCTATGGGAGCAGGTGCAAAAATCGATCCGTCGCAGGTGAAACTGGCCGATATCTCTAAAACCTGCAACTGTGCACTGGCTAAAGCCGTACGTAAACGGTTACGTGGAATGGGCTTGAATAAAGGAATCCCGGTTGTCTTCTCTACGGAAATGGCCGATTCAGAAGCCGTAGTGGAAGTAGAAAACGAACAATGCAAACGGACAACCACCGGAACGGTCTCTTATATGCCCGCTATATTCGGTTGCTATCTTGCATCGTATGTAATAAGAAATATATAACCAGATGATACAAACACAAGGAATTACCAAAAGTTTCGGAAACTTACAGGTATTGAAAGGCATCGACCTTACGATCAATAAAGGTGAAATAGTTGCTATTGTCGGTCCTAGCGGAGCCGGAAAAACAACCTTATTGCAGATCATCGGAACGCTTGATTCACAGGATGCGGGCAGTTTATATATCAACGGGACAGAGATCGGCAAACTATCCGAAAAAGAACTGGCGGCTTTCCGTAATAAAAATATTGGTTTTGTATTTCAATTCCACCAGCTACTACCTGAATTTACCGCACTGGAAAATGTAATGATCCCGGCACTAATTGCACGCGAGAAGGCTTCTGATGCGGAAAAGAGGGCAAAGGAAATTCTCGATTTCCTGAAACTATCGGATCGTATGACGCATAAGCCGGCTGAATTATCTGGAGGTGAAAAACAACGTGTAGCCGTCGCCCGCGCATTGATCAACAACCCATCCGTTATCCTGGCCGATGAACCGTCAGGCAGTCTCGATACAAAGAACAAAGAAGAATTACACAGCCTTTTCTTTGAATTACGCGACCAGATGCACCAGACCTTCGTGATCGTCACTCACGATGAACAACTGGCATCCAACACAGACCGTGTAATTCATATAAAAGACGGGGTTGTTTTAGAATAAGTATAAACTCAGTAGAATTATTTATGGCAAACAAAGATAGAGTAACTTTTGGCAGTAAGATCGGAGTGATATTAGCTACAGTAGGTTGCGCCGTCGGCCTGGGTAGCATATGGCGCTTCCCTTATATGGTCGGAGCGAACGGAGGTGCAGCTTTTCTGTTGGTATTTATGATATGTACGGTTTTGCTCGGCCTTCCGATCATGATTACAGAATTCTTCATCGGCCGTCATTCACGCAGTAACGCTGCCGGAGCTTTTAAAAAGCTGGCTCCCGGAACTCAGTGGTCCCTGATCGGATATAACGGCGTTTTAGCAGCTTTTCTGATATTAGGTTTCTACTCCGTGGTTTCCGGCTGGACCTTGGAATATATCTGGCAGGCTATGACCGGCTCTCTAGCAGGAAAAACAACGGCCGAATTTACAACTGCCTTTGAAACATTTTCATCCAGTGCCCTCCGGCCGATAGGCTGGACAATCGCTTTCATCGCATTGACACACATCGTTATAGTATCCGGAGTAGAAAAGGGTATTGAAAGGGCTTCCAAAATTATGATGCCGGCACTATTTATCATACTGCTGATATTATGTATCCGCTCTGTCACCCTTCCGGGCGTGGAGGAAGGACTCTCGTTCCTGTTCAAACCGGATTTCGATAAGATAACTTCTTCTGTTATCTTAAGTGCCATGGGGCAGACATTCTTCTCATTAAGTATCGGTATGGGATGTCTGATCACCTACTCTTCCTATTTTGGGAAAGACACCAATCTTCAATTAACCGCTGTACAGGTCACCGTATTGAATACACTGGTGGCATTACTAGCCGGTATTATGGTGTTCCCGGCAGTTTTCAGCTTCGGCATTGAACCGACAGCAGGTCCGGAACTGGTATTTATCACACTCCCTAATATTTTCGAGCAATTGCCGTTCGGTAATCTGTGGTCATTCATATTCTTCATCCTGCTGGCATTGGCAGCACTGACCTCCACGATCTCTTTGCATGAAGTGGCAACAGCTTACGTACATGAAGAATATCATACGACAAGAAAGAAGGCCGCCTGGATTGTTTCAGCCGGTGTAGCCGTTATCGGAGCATTTTGTTCGCTCTCTTTCGGCTTATTAAAAGAGTACACCATCGGCGGCTTGATCCTCTTTGATGCCTTAGACTACCTGACTGCTAAAATCATGATGCCTATCGGCGGTATGATGATCTGTGTATTCGTTGGCTTACGTATTGAAAAGAAAGTATTAAAAGCAGAATTGACTAACAAAGGAACTATCACTTTCTACTTCTTCAACACCTATGCCTTTTTCATCAAATATATCGCACCGGCCGCTATCGGACTAATCTTCCTGAATGAGCTGGGATTGATCAAAAAGATAACCGCTCTATTCTGAAAATAAACGGTATAAGTTACTTGCTTATTCACAGGTAACTTATATCTTTGTAACAGAATATTTAACATTAACAAGACCGAACTATGAACTGGCGCGATTTACTCTATTTCTCCAAAGGAGAACGCAGGGCCTTAACCCTCCTACTCTGTCTTATTTCTATTTCCTGGATCATTTTATTACTGACAGATAATAAACCAGAAGACATTTCCAACGAGAATAATAAACGTATAGAATCCATAAAGACAACCCGACCCATCGCTTCGAATAAGCCAAAGCCGGAACAGGAGAAAACAGCCCCATCCGGGAGAAAAAAGAATTTCTCTCGAAAGGAAAAAGATTTTCATCCGAAAGGAACTCCAAACATACCCGGGAGAAAAACTTTCCCGAAGACGGAAAAATATCCGGTCGGAACAGTGGTCGAGTTGAACTCTTCCGATACGACTTCTCTAAAGAAAGTACCCGGAATAGGGAGTACATTTGCCCGCAGAATCATTAAATACCGGGATTTATTAGGAGGTTTCTACAGAGTAGAGCAGCTCCGGGAAGTATATGGTATCGATGAAGAAAAGTATGATGCGATAAAATCGTGGTTTTCGGTGGATATATCTGCGATACATCTTTTATCTGTCAATCATCTTCCCGCAGACTCACTTCGCAAACATCCCTATCTGAATTATGGGCAAGCGCATGCTATCGGACAACTCCGTAAGCAAAAAAGAATACTCACAGGTTGGGAAAACCTTCAACTACTGGAAGAGTTCACAGAGACGGACAAGGAAAGACTTATTCCTTACCTGTCATTTGAATAAGAAAAGAAGTTTATATACATTTGTAAGAAAAGATAACTATGATTTACCTCAAGCAAGTCCGGTTGATCAACCCGAAAGAAGTGGAAGGTCCATTGGAAGATCTTAAATATCCGTTTAAAGCTGCTGCCGTACGACACATGGAATCGATCGTTTTCCGTAAACCGGTTACTTTCCTGGTTGGTGAAAATGGGGCCGGCAAATCGACTCTGTTGGAAGGCATCATGTTCAAATATGAAGAACGGGACGAAGACAAACAAGGGATGCTTTATGACGGTGTTGAAGCATGGAAATCATATTCGAACGTTCTGCCACAATGCATTCGTCTGATTGAAGAACGGAAACCTTTCGACCATTTCTTCTTTCGTGCCGAGTCTTTTTTTGATCATGCAGCCGAAATCGATGCCAAATCGATGAAAGACATATTAAAATATGGACGTGATTATTCTTTAGGAGCCTACGGAGGACATCGCTTACTGGAACAATCGCACGGGGAAAGCTTTCTTAGTACTTTCCTGAATTACGCAGGAAGAAATACTCTCTTTATCCTCGATGAACCGGAGGCCGCCCTTTCACCTCAACGACAGCTGGCACTATTGGTCAGGATCCATGAATTGGTGGCACAAGGTTGTCAATTGATTATCTCGACACATTCGCCAATCATTATGGCTTATCCGGATGCGGATATTTACTCCATAGAAGAAGATGGAGCACATATTACTCCGTATGAGGAAACACAACATTATCAATTAACGAAGTATTTTCTTACCCATACGGAGCAAATGTTGAAAGAATTATTGGGATAGATCAATTACTTTTCCCAGGCATTCAGTATCTCTGCGACATAGACGTTATGAGGGTTGCCCGCCATAGCGCTATACCATTTTTCAAACAAGGCCGGATCAATGAAACAATCTTTATCCATCTTTGTCACATAGAGCGTCTTACACTCAAGTGTCAACCGCGACTCTTCAAAACAAGGGTTTCCTTGTTCGGAAAAATAAGGAGTCAACCCGGTTGCGGCAACTTTGTCAATATCACGTCCGGATTTAGAACCACAGATTTTATGTACCGCTTTGTGTTCTTCTCCCAGGAAAGAGAGGGTAAAACATCCCTTTTCATCGACAAATTCACGGGTATATCGTTCCGGACGGATGAATACGAATACGACCGGTTTATTCCAAAGAAAACCTACGCCTCCCCAACTGGCCGTCATCATGTTAAACTTCTCTTTGTCGCCGGCACTTACCAGCATCCACTCTTTACCGATAATTTCAATAAAGTTGTCCTTGATCAGACTGGGTTCAATTGCTTTCATACTTTATACGCTTTAATTTTTTTCAAAGGTACAAAGAATATCATTTACCCGTACTCATTACACCGGAGTCGTTATCGGCATTGTTCAGACGTTTCTGACCAGCCTTATACGTACGACCGAATGAGAAATTATAAGTCAATGAAACAACGAACAGACGTGAGCTTTCTTTGATATACATCGCTTTTTTATAAGAAGCATACTGGTTCCAATTTTCTGTCTTCACTTTATAATTATCAGAGAACGGGTTAATTGCCCCTACTCCCAGCGACAGATTCTTATGACTGTAGCGCACCATTAACATCTGAATATTCTCACCGCCTTCCAAAGTTTCACCCCAGAACCAGTTCCAGTTCGTATTCATCTGATACATCAGCATGAACTTTTTCCAGGTGAGAGATGCCTGTGCTTCACAATACCAGTTCGTATAGCGGTGGGAATAGGTGTTTCCGTTACTGAGATAATGATTTACACCACCAGTAAACGAGAACTGTAGAATGTCTTTGATCGGCCCGATACGGAACATAGCCGAACCGGTCAGGCGTTGCCAGTTCTTTTGGTTATTCCAGGTCTGGATGATCTTATTGCCTTCCTGATATTTCTCGTCCATAATAGGATTGGGAAGATATTCATAGGCTCCGTCCAAATTGGTATAAAAGATACCTTTCTGATATTCATAAGTTAGCGCCAGACGATAACGCATATAAGCCTCCAGTTGCGGATTACCGCGTTGCAGCTGCAAAGAATCGATCACCTGCTCGATAGCACTCAAATTCCCCAATGAAGGAGAAGAATTACCAACAAAACCTCTCAAACGGATAAACGATTGTCCGGGTAAAGCATATTGCAATGTAAAACGCGGATTGAACGTATAATATTGGTAAGAATCATCAGTTCCATCCTGTTTGTAATAGGAACGCGACACACCGATTCCCAGCGTATAATCCAGCTTCCGGGCTTTTCCTTTAAACTCGCCATAAAGAAAACTTTCCGACTGATTCATACGGGTATTATAATCGTGCCCATTGCGATATTCATTATTGGAAAACGACTGTGTATGGCGAATACCTGTACTCAAACGATTTCCATTCTCCAGCTTTTTCTCATAAATACCTTCACCGATCACTGAATATTTATTTCCTGAAACACGGTTATTGATATCCGTCAGTAAATCCTCACCACGACTTTCCTGATAAAAACGATGGGAAGAAGTACGGTTATAGGTTCCAACCACATTAAAGACCAGCGTCTGATCATTTTTCAAATTACGCTGATAATATAAGTCTAATGCAGGAACCTGATTATCTGAACTATTCAGGTCTACCATATTTACATAGTCCGACAAATTTTCCTGATTGGATAAAACACCACGGTAATCCCAATGCGGTTGATGGTTATTCCAATAACGGAACGTAGCATTGAACAAATACTTTTCGGGATCCTGTACGCTATAATTCAGGTTCAGATTATGCATGAACATGCGACCATGAGCCGGTTCACCTTCCTCTTTCCGGTGCAAAACCGTTCCGTCACCCAAATGAAAGATTTCTTCATTATCCCTGGAAAGTCCATAAAAATCACGCGGACCGATCCGATAAGAAGCACCGAACTCTGATTTCTTATGATTGATCTTTCCGGAAACCCGATGTTCTCCCCATAGGGCATTTACTCCCTGACTCATATCCACGCTGAAACTTCCCCCCGTCTCGGGACGACGAACGATATAATCGAGTACCACTTCCGCATTACCGTAACGTAATCCGGGATTATCATGATATTCAATACGGATGATATCAGAAGGTATCAATGATTTGATTTCATCCAGTTCCACTTTCACCCCGTTTATACGAAGTTGAACTTCACCGTTTCCCGGCACTTTAATTTCGCTTGACAACGGATTCACCTGTATCTTCGGCAGCATCAGTTGTTGCAACAGATCCATACCGTTGGTTGAAGCCTTTACCTGTCGATCGGACGGAAAAACCAGTTTACGATCGGAGCGGCTGCTCGTATTGGACGCACTGACTGTAACGCCATCCAAAGAGACCGCAGCATCCTCCATCGGAATATCACCTAGCGTCACACTTTTATTAAATCCTTTTAAAGAAACATACTGCGTCTCATATCCCAAACTGGAGATAGCCAGCAGGTAATCACCGGATTTCACTTTATCTAAAACAAAATACCCCTTTCCATCAGTAGTTGTTCCAGTAATAAACGTAGAATCCACCGTTTGCAGAACGACATTGGCAAACTCAAGAGGTTCTTTGTTCCGACTATCTTTCACCAAACCTTTTATCCCTAAATTTTGAGCAAAAACTCCCTGTATCATGCAGCCTAGCAGCATGATCCCGAATATTATCCGTTTCATAAGTCTATTGTTTATTTTAATCTGCAGGGTGGCCTTCCCCGCTTTCTTGTTTGTTTCTGTTAGTAAGACGAAGCAACTCGAAAAAAGGTTACACAGAAAAAGCAAAAAAATAAAAACTCGGCAGAGAGCCCAAATCTCGTTTTAAACGAACCTCTAACCCGTTTAAAACGAGTTTTCCGTTTTTTCGTTTATAAACATATCCCACACGAAAATTCAAGAAAACCTGTATCTTTGAAACAAAACGAACAAAACACATGGATATATTAAACTCCTGGATCAGCGCCATCAACGATGTTTTATGGTCTTATATATTAATAATCATGCTATTGGGTTGTGCGATATGGTTTACCTTCAAAACCCGCTTCGTACAGTTCCGTATGATTAAAGAAATGATAAAATTGCTTGGCGACTCCACCGAAAAAACTAAAAACGGTGAAAAACATATCTCCTCCTTTCAGGCTTTTGCCGTATCATTAGCCAGTCGCGTAGGGACAGGTAATCTGGCCGGAGTAGCTACGGCCATTGCAGTCGGTGGCCCGGGTGCTGTATTCTGGATGTGGATAATTGCTCTGCTGGGAGCTTCCAGTGCCTTTGTAGAATCCACATTGGCGCAATTATATAAAAGAAGAGGGAAAGACTCTTTTATCGGAGGTCCTGCCTATTACATGGAACGGGGACTTGGATTGCGGTGGATGGGAGTATTTTTTGCCGTATTGATCTCTATCACCTTCGGTTTTGCTTTCAATTCCGTACAAAGTAATACGATTTGTGCTGCGTGGGAAGGGGCATTCGGATTCGATCACAGGATTATTGGCGGGATATTGACCGTATTGACCATTCTGATCATCTTCGGAGGCATTCAGCGGATCGCCAAAGTAAGTAGTATCATTGTTCCAGTCATGGCTCTCGGATATGTAGCACTAGCATTGGGCATCGTACTTTTCAATATCGGGAAACTTCCTGCCGTACTGGAGTTGATCATTAATAATGCCTTCGGATGGGAACAAGCCATTGGCGGTAGTATCGGCGCAGCCCTGATGCAGGGTATTAAACGAGGATTGTTCAGCAATGAGGCCGGTATGGGTTCCGCTCCGAATGTAGCAGCCACGGCTGATGTTTCTCACCCGGTAAAACAGGGTTTGATCCAGACATTAGGCGTTTTCACCGATACATTGATTATATGTACCTGTACAGCTTTCATTATCCTTTTTAGTGGTGCACCGCTCGACGGATCAGTTAACGGCGTACAGCTAACGCAACATGCACTGACCAATGAAGTAGGAAGCGTGGGAAGTATCTTTGTCGCCATAGCAATTCTGTTGTTTGCTTTCAGCAGTATCATCGGTAACTATTATTATGGCGAAGCAAACATACGGTTTGTTACTCAAAAGAAAAGCGTATTGTTTACATACCGCCTGTTAGTCGGTGGAATGGTGATGTTTGGTGCATTGGCAAGCCTTGACCTGGCATGGAGCCTGGCTGATATAACCATGGGACTGATGACTATTTGCAACCTGATTGCCATCTCCCTGCTCAGTCGCCAGGCATTCCTTTTACTGAAGGATTATATTGCCCAGAAGCAAAAAGGAATAATAAGTCCCGTTTTCGATAAAAACAGTATCCCGGAACTTACCGACAAAGCGGAATGTTGGTAAAAGCATCATAGCCCGAAAGCTGTTATTGATAAATCAAACTAAACAACCGTTCCGGAGCAAAAACCTCGTTTGCGACTTCCTGAATATCCTTTATGGTAAGGGCTTCAATACGGGCAAAAACCTCCGGAAGCGTGTCATAACGGTTATAATGCAGGAAACTCTTCCCCAATCCCAGGAAAAGTCCTTCCTTATTATCACCGGAAACACCTAACTGCCCGATCACCTGTTTCTTGGCTGCTGCCAACTGCGTTGCAGATAAACTATTATCCCGCAATTTATCCAGCTCTTTATGAACCAGGCGTAAAGCTTTCTCCATATTTTTCGGGTCTGTTCCGAAATAGATACTGGCCAATCCGGTATCCGTATAAGAAGTGACATTCGATTCTACATTATATACTAACCCATGTTTCTCCCGGAGTGAGACATTCAAACGGTTGTTCATACCCGGTCCGCCCAACATATTATTAAGCAGGAACAAAGGTATTCGTTTTTCATCGTGCATGCTATAAGCACGGCTACCGATCAATACATGTGCCTGATGTGTATCTTTATGAACCTTTCTAACACAAGGTTCAATTGCATTGGGAACAATACGGTTACGCGGAGCTACTGGAAAAGCAATATCCGACAAAAACCCTTCGGCCATCTTCACGATCTTATTGAAATCAATCCGCCCCATTGAAAAGAAGACCATATTCTCCGGTGCATAAAAACGACGCATAAAAGAACGGCCGGATTCAGAGTTAAATGTCAGAAGAGAGGCTTCATCCCCCAGAATATTATGCCCCAAAGCATGTCCGTCATAAAGTAAATTCTCGAATTCATCGAAGATAAGTTCAGATGGACTATCCTCATACGAATTGATTTCATCCAGAATGACATCCACTTCTTTCTCTATTTCCTGCTGCGGAAATTGAGAATGGAAGATCAGGTCAGTCAACAATTCCAGGGCACGCTGATAGTGCTCTTCCATGAAGATGGAATAAACAAATGTCTCTTCTTTGGTCGTATAGGCATTCAACTCGCCACCTACATTCTCCATCCGGTTCAGTATATGCCAGGCTTTCCGTTTTTCTGTACCTTTAAACATCATGTGCTCCACGAAATGTGCCAGGCCGAACTCGTTCGCCTCTTCATCACGCGTTCCGGCATTCACGGCAAAACCACAGTACGAAACCGGTGATTCCATCGGCAAGTGTACCATACGAAGACCATTAGATAAAATATGTGAGAAGTAATGCATTGTATCTTTTTACTTTAATGACCTGCAAAAGTACAACAAATACATTCAATAGCGAAATGCATAGCTATAAGTTATTGTCTTTATCGGTTCATACTATAAAAATAAAAGGTTCATCATATCCCGATGCAGATTATCCAGGAGAGTATAGGTTAGAAAACAATTAAAATCGTATTTTTGCAAACTATTAGAGATAATCGTATAATTAATAAAGTATCTATGTCAAACGAAGCAATCGCCTGCATCCTGCAGCAGGAAGCTGCAGCAGTACTTAATATTCCTGTTAGCTCCGGCTATGAAGAAGCTGTAACCCTCATTGTAAAACATGTCCATGAACTGGGAGGGAAACTAATCACCAGCGGAATGGGGAAAGCCGGGCAAATTGCAATGAACATCGCCACGACCTTCAGTTCCACCGGGACGCCGACTTCTTTCCTGCACCCCAGCGAAGCACAACACGGCGACTTGGGAATCGTACGGAACAACGATATCATGCTACTGATCTCCAATTCAGGGAAAACACGCGAACTGGTAGAATTGGTTGACCTTACCCGTGGACTGGTACCCGACATGAAATTCATTGTTATCACGAGTAATCCCGACAGTCCTTTGGCTAAAGAAGCCACGGTGCAATTGCTTACCGGCGCACCTGCCGAAGTTTGCCCGTTAGGCCTCACTCCCACTACTTCCACGACTGTCATGACAGTGATCGGAGATATCCTGGTAGTCGGCACAATGAAAAGGATCAATTTCAACAATAAGGATTATGCCAAGCGTCATCACGGCGGTTATCTCGGATCGAAAAGCCGTGAGCAAAGCAAAAACGAATAGAATAAACAAACCATTATATATGAGAAAAGTTATTGGCATCGGGGAAACTATTCTCGATATTATATTCAAGAATAACCAGCCGCATACAGCCGTGCCGGGCGGTTCAGTCTTCAACGGACTGGTATCGTTAGGCCGTCTGGGTGTTCCGGTTTCTTTCATCAGCGAAGTCGGAAACGACCACGTCGGCGATATTATCCGTCAGTTTATGGAGGAAAATCATATCTCTACGGAGTTTGTAGACCGCTTCCCCGACGGGAAAAGTCCTATTTCACTGGCTTTCCTTGATAATGAGAACAATGCCAATTACACTTTTTACAAAGATTATCCCAAACAACGCCTGGAAGTGCCACTGCCGGTTATTAATGAGGACGATATCTTTATCTTCGGTTCTTATTATTCGCTGAATCCGGTTTTACGGGAACGGATGGTTGAATTTCTGGAATATGCCAAAGAACGGAAAGCCATCATTTATTACGACCCGAACTTCCGTAAGGCACATGCACATGAAGCGATCTACCTCACCCCTACTATCCTGGATAATCTGGAATATGCAGATATCGTACGCGGATCGGATGAAGATTTCTTCAATATCTTCGGAAAAACGGATGCAAAGCGTATTTATACGGATCATATCAAGTTCTATTGCGACCGTTTTATCTCCACTCATGGAGCCGGCGGTGTAAACCTCTATACAAGCAAACAGGAAGAGCATTTCGATACCACTCCCATCCAACCGGTCAGCACCATAGGAGCCGGAGATAATTTCAATGCCGGTATCATCTATGGATTGTTGAAATATAACATCGGATACCATGATCTTTCGACGATGAGTAAAGAAGCATGGGAAAAAGTAATCCGTTGCGGTATGGATCTTGCCTCTGAAGTATGCCAGAGCTACGACAATTACATTTCTAAAGAATTCGCAGCCTCATACAGTCGGTAGTCTTAAATATCATTAACTCTGGCACCATAAAGAGCCGGATTTATTATCTTTGTAATGTATGTATGCTAGAAAAACAATGTTTGTAAGATTATTATCACTGTTCGCTTGTGTAACACTATTGGTAGGCTGTTCGTCCAACAACCCTGAAATACGGACGATCTGCTTACGTGATGGTATAGGAAATTATATCATCAAATGGGAGACAGACCCACAGATAGACGGGATCTTAAAAATGTATGTATCCGACAATCCGGAATCGTTCAACAAATCTCTCCCGGCAGGATACGCCAACATCAACGACGGCGTTTTCACCTACATTACCAACGACAATATGTCGCGTAAATACTTCCTGTTGTCTTTCAACGACAAATACTTCAAAACAGTCGGAGCCCGTTCCGTAGGAATGGACAGTATACAGAATGTACGCGAAATCGGAGGTTACGGAACCGCTCATAATCACAAAACAACCCGCTGGGGGCAGGTCTATCGCTCCGGACAACTCAGCTCCCTGAGCGAATGGGATTCTATCCGTTTGAACAATCTGCATATTAAAACGGTTATAGACCTGCGTGGAAATGATGAAGTAGCGGTCAACCCGTTACGTTATTCCAACGCAAATGTTGTTCGTATCCCTATTCCCATTAAGAATATGGATAATGTAGTCACCCGTATACAAGAAGACCGTATGCGTAAAGGAGACGGGATCCTGTTTATGCAGGACACCTATTTACAATACGTGACCGATTACAGCGAACAGTATGCCAAAGCGCTCGATGTTTTTCTGGAAAAGGATAATTATCCGATCCTGATAAGCTGCTCGATGGGAAAAGATCGTACAGGCTATCTGACTGCCATGTTATTGTTCGCCCTTGGAGTACCGGAAGAGACAATAGTTAAAGACTATATGGCTTCCAACGAGAATATCAACATCGGACATCTGGCTTATATGGCACGCGACCTGAGTACGAATGCACAGGAAACGATCACTACTTTGGTCACTGTCAACGAAGGGTTGATCGACCTAGTTCTGAAACGGATCCGGAAAGATTACGGTTCGGTAGATAAATATCTGTCAAAAGGCTTACACCTGACCGATAAGAAACGGGAAGCATTAAAAGATATTTTGTTATATTAATGTGAATCCGAATTATTTATCTACCTTTGTACCCTCTGAATTTATTATATACACATATATCACATTTTGAAAACATTTGAAGAATTAGGAGTTGCCGCCCCCATACTGAAGGCAATTCAAGAAATGGGTTACGAATCACCCATGCCGGTACAGGAAGAAGTGATTCCTTTCTTGCTGGGAGAAGACAACGACGTAATCGCATTAGCACAAACAGGAACAGGAAAAACAGCCGCATTCGGTCTGCCTATCCTGCAAAAGATTGATGTGACAAGATATCAGCCTCAAGCACTTATACTTTGTCCCACCAGGGAACTTTGTCTGCAAATTGCCGACGACCTGAACGAGTACTCCAAATATATCGACAACCTGAAAGTGCTGCCGGTATATGGAGGATCAAGCATTGAAAGTCAGATTAAGACGTTAAAACGTGGCGTACACGTAGTTGTAGCTACACCGGGACGCCTGTTAGACCTGATGAACCGTAAAACGGTAAATCTGGGTACGGTTAAGAGCGTCATCATGGATGAAGCCGACGAAATGCTGAACATGGGATTTACCGACAGCATCAACGCAATCCTTGCAGAAGTACCACCTGCACGTAATATGTTACTCTTCTCCGCTACTATGCCGCAGGGTATCGCCAGCATCATGAAGAAGTACATGAAGAACCCGAAAGAAATCGTTATCGGGAACAAGAACGAAGGAAACAAGAACATCAAAGATATCTACTATATGGTTCGTGCCCAGGATAAATACCTGGCACTGAAACGTATTGCCGACTACTATCCGAATATCTACGGCATCGTTTTCTGTCGTACTCGTAAAGAGACACAGGAAATTGCCGACAAGCTGATACAGGATGGTTACAATGCCGACTCGCTGCATGGCGAATTAAGCCAGGCACAGCGCGACTATGTGATGCAAAAGTTCCGTGTAAAAAACATCCAATTACTGGTTGCTACCGACGTGGCTGCCCGCGGACTGGATGTGGACGACCTGACACACGTAATCAACTACGGCTTACCCGATGAAGTAGAATCCTATACCCACCGCCGCGGACGTACGGGACGTGCCGGAAAGACAGGTATCTCTATCTCTATCTGTCACGTAAAGGAAAAAGGAAAGATTCGCCTGATCGAGAATATCATCAAGAAGAAATTCGAGAAAGGTGAAATGCCCAGCGGGCACGATATCTGCGAAAAACAGCTCTTCAACCTCGTCGACCAGATCGAAAAGGTGAAAGTAAACGAAGAAGAAATCGCGACCCTGATGCCGCAGATCTACCGTAAACTGGAATGGCTGGACAAAGAAGATATCATCAAACGTGTTGTTTCCCTCGAATTCAACCGTATGATCGACTATTATAAAGATGCAGACGAAATACAGGAAGTAGACGAACGTGCAGCTCGTAGCGAACGTGGTGAACGTGGAGAACGCCGTACTTTCACAGCCGAAGAAGGTTACTCACGTTTCTTCCTTAACTTCGGAAAGGCAGACGGTTTGTATCCGAACCAGTTGATCGAATTGGTCAACAAATGTGTTCCGGGAAAGGTACGTATCGGTAAAATCGATTTGCGCGACAATTTCTCATTCTTCGAGGTGGAGGAAGGAGAAGCACAACGCGTAATGGATAGTATGAACGGCTTCGAAATAGATGGACGCCGTATCTCTGTCGAACCGGCCCAAGGCAAGAGCGAAGGCAGAGGCAGCCGCGGAGGCGGAGGATTTAGCCGTAGCGGTGGAAGCACACGCGGCGGTAGCGATTCAAGAGGCGGCTACAAAGGTGGCGGTGGCTATAAAGGCAAACGCGAAGGAGGCTTCAGCGGTAGTACAACCGACAGACGTAACGGTGAAAAACCCTGGAGACGCGAGACATCCGACCGTAACGCACGCAAGAAAAGATACTAATCTATACTATATATAAATGCCTGAAGGGCGGAGTTTTAAGCTCCGCCCTTTCTATTTGATATCAACCGTTTTGCAATACATCCTCCTTCTCGGGAGCACCCGGTTCCGGAGTAGAGTCCGGATCAAACGGATTAAAGTAGTAAATACCGAATGTATCGAGATATTGCAGGAAGTATGGCAACTTCTTCATAAAGAGGCTACTTTCTTTTGCCTTTGCAGGTGTCCAGGCCGATTCGGCAACGGCTGCCAAGCGGGGGAAGGTCATATAGTCCAGACGCTTTGTATCTGCCACACGCTCCGTCCACAAAGAGAATTGCATCCCCATCACCTGGTCTTCATAATCTTTCGTCAGGTGAATGATCGGATCGGGGAAACGATAAATATCTTCCACCGGATTGTAACCGTTCCACAGACGCCCTACCTTATGAGCACCGTATTGTACAAAGTCGGCATAGAGCGGACGACGCGGAGTCATAATCACACGGAAACCATTCTCCAACGCTTTCACCAACTGATGTTTGCGGTCATGACGCCACCACATGATAACCGCTTTATCAGGAGAAACACCGGCATCGATAATCTCGTCCCAACCGATCATTGTTTTACCTTTAGAAGCTACGATATCGGCAGCACGCTTTACGAAGTAATGCTCCAGCCCTGTCTCGTTCTGCAACTTCTTGTCTTTAATGAATTGCTGGATCTCAGGATCGGTAAACCAGCTCTGGTTGCCATAATGCACCTCGTCACCACCGATATGAATATAAGGGGAAGGGAATAAAGCGACAATTTCATCGAGTACATCGCTGATGAACCGGTAAGTCGTCTCCTTGCAGGGATGGAAAGTGAAACCATTCCATTTGCCTTCTCCACCGCCCGACAACTCCGGATAAGCACGACTCACGGCCGTTGCATGTCCGGGCATATCAAACTCCGGTACGACCATAATATGACGGTCAGCTGCATAAGCAACGATCTCACGGATATCATCCTGCGTATAAAACTGAGCCGGTGCTTCCGGCTCATGCCAGTTACCGATTGCACCGACAGATGTCAATTTCGGATATTTCTTGATCTCGATACGCCAGCCCGGTTCATCGGTAAGATGCCAGTGGAAGACATTCATACGGAGGGAAGCCATAATATCCAAATACTGTTTCACCTTCTCTTTTCCGAAGAAATGACGGCTTTCATCCAGCATGAAGCCCCGCCAGTCATAACGGGGGTGGTCTTCGATCTTACAGGCACCCAAAGTGCCGTTGCCGAAACGTACCAGTTGCAACAAGGCTTCTTTGGCGTAAAATAAACCTGATTCGGAAGAGGCTTCCAGCAACACCCTCTCCGGTGAAATATTCAAAGAATAACCTTCATCGGCCATCTTTAGCTTTTCATCCAATACCAGGCGGATCTCTCCCCCGCCGGCAGACGATTGCTTACCTGTCGCTTTCAACTCCGATTGCAATTTCTTTGCCAGCACATCGGCATATCCGCCATTTCCGCTGATTTTTGGAGTGGCTCCAATCGTAAAAGAACCTTTCTGCCCTACAACCCTGGCAGGTGTAGGAAACATTGTCAACTGTGCCAAAGCAGGCAACCCAAGGAATATAAGCAGCAAAGCTACTGAAAATAGTTTTCTCATGGAGATTATTGTTATTGTGTTATCGTGCACACTTTAGATTTGAGCAAATATATGTAATTATTCCGATACAGTTTGTATCTTTAGGCATTAAATCAAATGACGAACACATGAACAGACTGTTTATCTTCACTCTTACACTTATCTGCCACTGTCTGATCACATCTGCGCAGGAAATCGAATATGCACAACCGGTGAATTCCCCGGAAAGCTGCACTAGTATTATGGTCGGTAAAAAAGCATCGACAGACGGGTCGGTTATGACCAGCCACACCTGTGATTCCAACTACCGTACCTGGATGGATATCGTTCCGGGTGCGAACTACGACCGGGACACCACAGTTGCCATCTACAACGGACGGATGCATACCGAATATCCGGCCGATGAAACAAACGTCGAGCTAAAAGGAACCATTCCCCAGGCTCGTTCTACTTACCAGTTTCTGAACACATCTTATCCTTGTCTCAACGAAAAACAGCTGGGTATCGGTGAAACGACCATTTCCGGCCGTAAAGAAATGGAGAACAAAAACGGTATGTTCATGATAGAAGAACTCCAAAAGATTGCATTGCAACGCTGTACCACAGCCCGCGACGCTATCCGCCTGATGGGTAAACTGGTGAAAGAATACGGTTACGGTGACTCCGGCGAATGCCTGACTATCGCCGATCCGAACGAAGTATGGATCTTCGAGATCTTCGGCGAAGGGCCGGATAAGATCGGAGGCGTATGGGCAGCCGTCCGTATTCCCGACGACCATGTCAGTGTATCGGCCAACGTTTCCCGTATCTCCACCTTAAACCTGAAAGACAAAGATAACTATATGGCTTCGGACAATGTATTCGACGTAGCCAAAAAGATGGGATTCTGGGATGGAAAAGAACCGTTCCGTTTCTGGAAAGCTTACAGCGGCGGGAACTATTTCGGCGAATTGAAATCTTATAGTCTCCGCGAGTTCTTTATACTAAACAGCTTAGCTCCTTCCCTGCATCTGTCTTATGATTCGGAAGAGCTACCGTTAAGCGTAAAACCGGACAAACAAGTATCAGTCACCGATGTGATGGCCCTTTTGCGTGAAACCTATGAAGGGACCGAATGGGATATGACCAAAAACCTGAAAGTACCGGCTAAGAAGAAAGACGGCGGAGCGGAAGATTCGATAGTCAGCCCCTCAGCTAATCCCTGGATGACAACAGACATGATCAATATGTTGAACGGAGTGAAGAGCGGAGTCGTTACCCGCAACCGCCTGGTATCTGTTCCGCAATGCTCCTATTCGCATGTGATCCAGTTACGCAGCTGGTTGCCCGATGCCATCGGAGGTATAGCCTGGATGTCGTTCGACAACCCGGGACAAAGCCCGCGTTTCCCTATCTTTGCCGGAACCACGACACTTCCTCCCAGCTTCTATATCTGCGGACAACACCGTCATCGCGACGATGCGGCTATCTGGTCTTTCCGCGAAGCAAACAAGTTGGCTACAGTACGTTGGGGATTGACAAAAGACAAGATGCAAAGCGGAATCAAACATTTTGAAGATAAAGGACAACGAGAATTGCCCTTCGTAGAAAGCCAGTACAAACAAATACAGCAAGCCGAAGGAGACGAAGCAGCCAAAGCCTACCTGACCGGATATACTTCCGACTTTGCCGGAGCTACCATGCAGCGCTGGGAAGACATGGCCGACGAGTTCTGGAAGATGTTCGCACGAGGATTCTAAACAACAAAACAAACAATTAAATCATATCTTATGAAAGCATTATTTATTTCCTGTGCCTTGTTGCTTTCTGCTCTGAGCGCATTTGCACAAGGTTATCAGTTTACCGAAGTAGTAACCGTTCCGGCTACTCCTGTAAAGAACCAGGCTGCTACCGGTACTTGCTGGTGTTTCGCCACAACCTCATTTATGGAGTCGGAACTGATGCGTATGGGAAAAGGAGAATACGACCTTTCCGAAATGTTCATCGTACGCCAGAAATACATGAACCAGTTACAGGATAATTACCTGCGTCGTGGTGATGGGAATATCGGGCAGGGTAGCCTTTCGCATACTTTCATGAACGCCTACCGCCAGGTCGGTATCGTTCCGGAAGAAGTTTATAAAGGAATCAATTATGATTCCGACCGCCACAATCACAGTGAGATGGTTCAATATATGAAAGCTATTGCCGATGTTGCCGTAAAAAATAAAAAACGTAGTCCGGAATACGACAAACTGATCAAGAACCTGTTCGATACCTATCTGGGAGAGCTGCCGGCAAAATTCACATACAAAGGAAAAGAATACACTCCCAAATCGTTTGCCGAATCATTAGGATTGAATATGGATGATTATATCGAACTGACAAGCTTCACCCATCATCCTTATTATAAAAAGTTCGATGTGGAAGTACCGGACAACTGGGAGCATTCCCTGATGTACAACCTGCCGCTCGACGAGATGATCGAAACGGTAGATTATGCCTTAAACAACGGTTTCACCGTATGTTGGGACGGTGACGTAAGCGAAAAAGGATTCTCTTTCAAGAATGGCGTAGCCATCAACCCGGAAGTAAAGAAGGTGGAAGACTTCTCCAATACCGACCGTGCCCGTTTCGAGAAGATGGACGAAAAAGAACGTCTGGAAGAAGTGTATAAATTCGAGCAGCCTTACCCCGAAATCAAAGTAACTCCCGAGATTCGTCAAGAAGGTTTCGAAGCATTCGTCACTACCGACGACCATCTGATGCATCTGACCGGTATCGCCAAAGACCAGAACGGTACAAAATATTACATCACTAAAAATTCCTGGGGCACAGACCGCAATAAGTTCGGTGGTTATCTGAATATGTCGGAAAGCTTCGTCCGTGCCAAGACCATTTATGTAATGGTGCACAAGGACGCAATCCCGAAAGCGATCCGGACAAAATTAAGTTTATAAGGAAATATCATTCACTGGGTTCATTTAGTAACCACACATCTTATAAATCAAACGGGGAACAGGTGAATGCAACAAGTGTTTTTGCATTCACCTGTTCCCTATTTACGTCAAACCATATCCGCAAAATCACAAAACAAGGGTAAAAAGAGAGCTAATATGGAACAAAATCAGGGTAAATATTAAAAAAGTGCGCCGGTCTATCCGTAGAGGAAATCAACAAATTATAATTTCTATTTATCGCCCAAACCGGGGAATATGTTGCATAAATCGTGTTGTTTCCATATAGGAAACTCATATTTTGTCAGATGTTAGCTATCTTTCATTACAAGGCAACGCCTTGTGCCGCAGGCTCTATTTTGCCGTCGGTTTTTAACCGACGGATATAAAAGACAGGAGGCAAAGCCTCTTCATCTGTGGGCTTAAGCCGCTTTAAAGCAGGGACTACCATTATATCTCAAAGGGGTTAAAACCCACAAAGGAATCCGGCAAAGTCGGAGCATTAATCTATCCGTCAGCTGAAGCAGACGGCAAAAGAGAACCTGCAGCATGAGACGGAGCCTCATAAAAAAGACTCATATCTTTCTATAACTTCTCTATTTCTTCTACCGATACCCCTGTACATTTAGCAATGTCGGCAGCTACCATCCCCATACGTTTCATATTGGCTGCGGCCTGACGTAAAGCTTCAGCTTTTCCTTCGGCAACCCCTTCGAGCCGACCTTCCCATTTGGCGGTATCGAGAGCTTCGTTCTCAATTATGATATCAGTCACATGTTCATCGTACGCACGACGTTCACTTGGCGACATGGAGTAATATTTCAACTTCTCGCGGGCTTCACGAAGACCGGGGGCGGTGGTATCCGGACGGATCGTGCCGTCTTTCAGGTATGCAATCCATTCGTCGAGCGGCGTGGAGGCCACTTTGTCGAACTCGTTTACGCGAATCAGGATGTACTCCGGAAAGATCTCGGCAGGCAGGCGGGTGATGAGGGCATCACGATCACGCGTATTGATATGCAGACGGTCGCCGGTATGCACGCCGGTGAAATGGTTCTGACCATGATAGATGTAGTCTGTTCCCACGCCTAGGTCAAAATAGAGGATGCTGATGGAATAGATTTTCTTCACATTCTGATAGCTTTCGCCCAGCGAGATATGCTCGGTGATGGCTTTGGCCACACCGTAAAGGATGCGTTCGAGATAATGTAGCTCGCGGGTGTTCTGGATTTCAACGATGATGATTTCACCTTTACTGTTCAGCGCCTTGATGTCGACACGGTTGTACTTGTCGCTGGCTCTTTCCTGGTTGCCTTCGCTTTCAAGGATTTCGAGGATACTGACCTCTTCACGCAGCATCACGGTCAGGAAACCGTTAAGCACACCAAAATTAGCCTTCTGACGCAACAGACGCTTGATGGCCCAGTCAAATCGTATATATCGATCCTGTAACTCATGTCTTTCATTCTCTGCCATAGCTTTCGAATCTAATTCTTTCATAATTAAGTGTTTTATGTTAATAGCTCTACAAATATACATAATATTCATGTACAACGAGAAATAATAAGGGATAATCTTATTAATAATGTGCTAATTTGCCAATGTAGCAATGGAGATCATAAATTACCAGATATGAACCAATATTACAGCCCTCCCTACCTCTTTTAATCGTTGATAAGGGAGATACTACCTGTTAAGAAAGGAGGAACTATGTGTTAAATCCTTATATTTTGTTGCTACCCTGTACACCATAGGATATTTCCCTGTACACCCTGCGCGGGCAGCCTGTACACCTTAATCGGCTACCCTGTACAGGGTAATTTTACTAAATAAGGACTTAACACGTAGTTTGTCAGGATTTAACACGTAGTTGTCTACCTTTTAACAGATAGTCTTTTAGCGGTATAGATGACAGATGACAAACTCCATTGCAAATAAAAAAAGTATCTGCCATGCTCTTATCCTCTGAATGACTACATGTTACATCAGCGAATGACAGATGACAGATACTTTTCTAAAAACTTTGTGTAGAAAGTTATTTTCTTGTGACTACCGACTCATGTTCGTGAAGCAGTATTCGGTGATATGGTGATACTGCTTTGCCTCGTCTATCAGGATAGAAGGGAAAGCCGGTTGGTTAGGCGCATCCGGATAGCCTTGTGTTTCAATGGCTATACCTGCACTGGCATAGTAAGGGGTATTGTCCTTCCCAATGTCCGTACCATCCATAAAATAGCCGTTATATACCTGAACGGAGGGCTGGTTGGTATATATTTCCAACATTCTTCCAGAAAGAGCATCAGACAGACGGGCGGCAAAATGCAATTCGTCCGATGCTTCGGATTCTTCGGTATCCAAGGCGTAGGCCAAGGAGAAACCTTTGTCCTTTTGTATCTGCGGATGTTCCTCGACCAACGACGAGGCAATGGTACGGGGAGAACGAAAGTCGAGCGAGGTTCCGCCTACCGGTAATAGCCGGCCTGTTGGAATTAATTCACCGTTGCATTCTATGATAGCAGAAGCGTTCAGTGTCAGGTTATGGGATAAGACATTTTTCCTTTCTAACGGATCGAAAGGAGATTGCAGGTTGAAGAAAGCATGATTAGTCATATTAACGGGAGTAGGATGATCGGTCGTTGCTTCGCATTCCATCCGCAGGGTATTGTCCGCTTTCAACATGTAAGTAACCTTTACTTGCAGGTTGCCGGGATAGCCCTCTTCACCGCTTTGTGAATTATTTGTGAACTCGACAGCTTCCTCTCCGGAAGGAGAAATATATGTACGGAATTTCCAGTAACGGTTGTGAAAAGCATCGATTCCACCGTGTAAATGGTTACGGACAGGTGTACCGTACACATCGTTGGAAGCTAGCAAAAACTCCTGCCCTCCTATCCGGAAACGGGCATTACTGATCCGTCCGCAGACACGACCGACGATGGCTCCGTGATATTTTTCACCTGCCGTCCGGTAACCGTCTATCGTATCGAACCCAAGCACGATATCCGACAAGCGATCCTCCCGGTCGGGCACCCACATACTTACCCATCGGGCACCATAATCGGTAAACTGGGCAACAAGCCCATTACGGTTCCTTAATGTAACCAGTTCAGCGGAAGAAGCCGGGCTTCCTCCGCTGAAGGTTGATGCTGATAGTAATTTCATAGTTGAAAATACATCCTTATTGTTTTACAATCTTAAATATACCGCTCTTGAAAGCACCATGAACAGGGAAAACAACACCTATCTCCATCAGTTCAGCGCCTTTATAAGTTCCTTCTACTCCTTCCACTTTGTAGGAAGCGTCCGGTAAAAGACCGCGCAACTTCACCTGTTTGGGACGTTTCGTCTCCGGTATGGCGTTATCAGGATATTCTGCCAGGTTATAAACAAAAACGATAGCTTCCGACTTCGGTTTATTTACGAACTGGAGTACGCTCCGGTTATTTTCGTAAGGTGAAACCAAACGGTAAAGATCGCCATTATGAACAGTCTGCCGGATTTCCTTATAACGGGCGATCTTCTCGCGGGCTACCGACTTTTCCTTATCTGTCCATTTCGTTATATCATAACCGACACCCAACACACCGCACATCGATACATCGAACTTAAACTCCAACGGATGATTTTGTCCATGCCAGTCTTCATGCGTTATCCAGCTGATCATCGAATTGGCCGGGAAAGCATTCAGGAAAGCATATTGTATAAACGTCCTTTCCACCGGATCGGTATTATCGCTAGCCCAGGAGAAATCGGTACGTGCCATCATACCCAGATCGACCCTGCCGCCTCCACTGGCACAATTCTCGAACCATACATCTGGGAATTCCGTACGCAACGCTTCGAATAAACGGTACAGGTTCTCCACATATTTAATACGTACAGCCCGTTGTTCGTCAGTCGGAGCAGAAGGGAAACCGGGATCGGTCAGGGATTTGTTCATATCCCATTTGATAAACTTAATATTATTCTCGCGAAGCAGTTTGGAGAAGCTGCCGTACAGATACTCATAAACATCTTCACGTGCCAGGTTCAACATCAACTGATTGCGTCCTTCATGCCGTGTTCGGTTAGGATAATGGAATACCCAGTCCGGGTGGGCACGGTACAGGTCGCTATTCGGATTGACCATTTCGGGCTCTATCCAGATACCGAAATCCAGCCCCATAGCATTGATCTTATCGATCATAGGTTGCAAACCGTTAGGAAACTTATTCTTATCGACTGTCCAGTCGCCCAGGCCTCCTTTGTCGTTGATACGGCCTTTAAACCATCCGTCATCGATTACAAAAACCTCAACACCCAACTCCTTAGCGATCTTTGCCAGAGCCAGCTGATGTTCTTCATTCACGTCGAACGTGGTAGCATACCAACTGTTATACAGTACCGGACGTACTTTCGAGCGATGGGACGGATAAAGTACCTTTTCACGCGTATAGGATGCCAGATTCTGTGACACACCTTCCATTCCACGACGGGTGTAACCGATTATCATTTTAGGAGTCGTAAAGCTCTTTCCCGGTTTAAGCATCAGCGACTGATCCCAGAAGTTGATACCTCCTGTTACCTGAACTTCCCCACGCGGGAATTTTTCGAGATCCATACGCCAGTTACCGCTGTACTGAAGGCTACCGAACCATACTTCCCCGCAGGTTTCCATCTGTTCCCCTTCAGGACGAACCGCAAAGAAAGAAGATCCGAAAGAACGGAAGTCTTTCACCTGGAAAGTTTTCAAACCCTGTGTCAGCTTCGTCACATTCGGCTGATACTCATAGCCCCATATACCTGACAGATGCGTCAATTCATAAGCATTCTTCGGAAGAAAGAAGGTGCCTGACTGGGCGTTCTCTATTTCGATCGCGTCCTTCTTGCCGGTATTCTTTATTTCCATCCACTTTTCCAACAGGTCATATTCCGGTAAAACGCGGATATATTCAGTAACAGTCAACGGATAATATTTATCCTTCTGGTGGATAACCAGTGTTTTATATCCATCCAGTGTTTGTATTTCCGAACCGACGTAAGTAAGTTCGACATCCCTCACCCGATCTTTAAAAACAATCTCCAACATCGGAGTGGTGGTTGAGTATCCTCCCCTTACCGTCACTTCTTCCCCCAGCGGATAACGAAGTTTAGCCGGATCCTGACTCTTATTACCAAAATAGTACATACCTACCGTCCCCTGCTCCGAAGAGCCTATCCGATAGATGGATGAATTGGTTTCCAGGGTCCAGGATTTCCCGTCACCACCTACCGTGATCGATTCTGTTTGCGCCCGGATAATACCTGCGGCAAAAACAAATAGTACAATAAACAACTTTTTCATACACTTCATACTGATCGTTTTACTAGTTACTAAATATATCTGTTTTACTCATAAATTACCAACCGGGGTTCTGTGTCAGATTTGTATTAATGTCGCGTTGTGATTTAGGGATAGGCCAGAACTCATGCTTTCCTTCCTGGATATTCCCTTTTACCTGCGGATTCCATTCCGGCGTACGGGTACAATAAACTCCCCAACGAAGCAGATCGAATTTACGATCGCCTTCAAAACAAAGTTCCCAAGCCCTCTCCAACTTCAGATGTTCTCTGAACTCATCTTTACTCATCGCCTTTAATGGTTCCAAACCGGCTCTTTCGCGAACCTGGTTAATATAATCGTAACACTTTGAGCTACCCAGTTCATTTAATACCTCGGCATACATCAATAAGACATCGGCATAACGAATAATAGAATGATCCAATCCTGTTCCCTGAGAGTTATCATTCGGAGTCTTTTCTCTGAACTTCTTAATATGAGGACGATAGAACGTGATATGCTGCGGATTTCCATTCGCATCTTTCGGAACGATTGCATCATATTCTCCGGGAATCTCCGCTGTGGAATTCCAATAGGTATGTTTGAAACGTTTATCATTTTCCTGATCATAACTATTGTAGAAACGATCGGTAGGTAAACCGTTGCTCCATCCACCACCATAAGTCAGTCCTATTCCCTGAGCATAATATAACTCCAATGGGGCAAACTCTGTATGCCATAGACTACCTTGTCCATAAGTACCTCTGGTAAAATTGATAATCCAAACGCCTTCATTACCGGGTCCTGTGGATTCATCAAACAGCTGGGCGTATTCGGGCAGTAACTGATAATGGGCCCCATACTTCTTATTATCGACGAAATCCTGCAAGATAGCTTTTGCTTTCTCTAATTTATCTGTTTGCTTCAACGGGTAACCAGCCATTGTCAGGTAGACTTTAGCCAGCATAGCAGCTGCACTACCGCTCGTTATACGTCCCCCATCCGATGCATTCTCCCATTTTACAGGAAGAACCTCCATTGCATACTCGAGATCTTTAATAATAGCATCATATACCTCTTCCGGAGTAGCACGAGATACAGTTTTCAAATAATTGATATCCGTACTGGACTCTAAAAGTAAAGGCACTCCATTAAAAACTCTTACCGCATCAAAGTAAAGGAAAGCTCTTAAAGCACGCGCCTGCCCTTCTATGAATTTTTGTTCTTCTTCGCTAATAGAAACATTCGGAATTGCTTTTAACAAATTATTGTCATCTTTTATATGATTATAAATAGATTGCCAAAAATCATCTGGAATACTCGAAGAAGCATTGAATGTTGACGGGAGTCGAGCTATTTCATTATGATGAGCCCAAGTTGATTTCTCTGTTATTTCTTCAATATCTGTCCCCCACTCGAACCAACAAGGTCCAGCCCAGTTTCTGGAATAACGATCCTGAGGTGCACGGTATACAGCACTTAGACCGGCATTAAGATCGTCAGCTGTCTGATAAAAATTATCCGGTGAGAGGAAAGAACGTGGCTCCTCTTCTAAAAAGCTGTCACATGAAGTAAGTATCAATGCGCAGGCCGGGAGAATATATTTAATTATCTTTTTCATGTCTGTATAGTATTTAAAGTTAGAATTTCAGTTGCAAACCCAACATATAAGTAGTTGTAATAGGATAAGAGCTGTTTCTGTCATTATTCCCAATATCTCCATCTTCCGGATCCATACCTGTATAACCCGTAAAAGTAAACGGATTACTAACAGAAGCATATACTCTCAAATAAGACATACCCAAATGGGAAATAGCACTTGTCGGAACCGTATATCCAAGAGTAATATTTTTAATCTTCAAATAACTTCCATCTTCCAGAAATTCACTGGTTGTCGTACTTAATCTGTTTTTACCGGTAGACGAGGCTCTCGGATACTTAGCACTTGGATTGGTGGGCGACCAACGATCCAGCATCTCTATACGGTTATTATCTGCACCGGCGCCCGACAACAGGATATAATTGTTTCCATTATAAATATCACGTCCCTGTTCGAAAGTCATAAACACACTCAGGTCGAAATTCTTATACGCAAAATCATTTGTCATCGAACCGTAAAAATTAGGATAATAAGACCCGATAAACACACGGTCGTCATCATTGATCTGGCCATCTTTATTCTGGTCTACATATCTTACATCACCAGGAACCGAACCATATTTAGCAGCCTCTTCCTCCTGGCCTTTTTGCCAGATACCATCTGCCTGAATCATATAGCGATTACCTATGCTAAGCGGTTTTCCTACCCAATGTGTTGTACCGATCTTTTCAGAGCCATCCCCTAGAGAAGTCAGCTTATTCTTATTCGCTGCGATCATAAACGATGTCTTCCAAGTAAATTCACCATCCAGGTTAATGGAGTTGATGCCTAATTCAAAACCTCTGTTCTGCAGGTTACCCATATTGGCAAAGGTACTCGGGAAACCGGCCAAGGCAGGAATTTCGATTTCACGTATCAGGTCTTTTGTATTCTTTGAATAATAATCCAAAGTAACGTTCAGGCGCCGGTTGAGAACCGAAACGTCCAGACCTAAGTCCAATTGACGGGTCGTTTCCCACTTCAGATTAGAGGAAGGCATTTTCGACTCGTAATATCCGGAGGCTTCCGATCCGTTAAAATTATAATTACCATAGTCCAGCTTCGATAACGTCTGATAAGGAGCAAGAGCATTTGCGTTACCGGATAATCCATAACTAGCCCGGACTTTCATATCGGATATCCAATCGAGATCCTTCATAAAATCTTCTTCCGAAATCTTCCATGCAACGGCACCACTGGGAAAATAGCCATATTTATTATCGGCACCGAAACGGGATGAACCGTCAATACGCATATTTCCTGTCAGGATATATTTATCCCTCAATGTATACACAACTCTTCCGATATATGAAACCATACTCCATTCTTTCAATTCGGAAGAAGGTTTGCGTGCAGCAGCAGAACCAGCCCCCAGGTTATAAGTTTCATACACATCACTGGCAAAACCGGAAGCCGAAGCCGTCACTGTTTCCCAACGATTTTGTTGAGCAGAAAACCCTAATACGGCATCAATATTATGTATTTCATTAAATGTCTTATTATACATCAATGTCGTTTCACTTATCCAGTTATAATTTACAGAGGATGTGATTTCAGCATAACCGTCGCTGATACGCCCGTTCGCTTCATCTTGCGCACTAATTGAACGCGGGTTATAAAGATTCTTTCTCCAACTGTCTAACTCACCGGATAATTGTGTTTTCAAAGTCATCCCATCTATTAATTTAACTTCCAGAGCCAAAGAAGTGTTAATAAGAGGCTCTATCTCATTGATTTTCGGCAATTCAGAAAACGCAGCCGGATTAGCACGCGGTGTTCCCAAGGCACTCTGTATCATGGCATAATATTCTCCTTCCTCATTCTTCACCGGCGACATAGGGTTTCCTACCATAGCAGGGAACAGGACATTGGTACCATTCGTTCCTTTTTTAGCCATCAGGCTAATATTGTTATAAGTCGAAATAGTCACGCGTTCCCCAAATTTCTGGGAAGCATTAAAACGTAAGCTACCTCGTTTAAATCCAGTGTTATTGACTATACCTTGCTCGTCAAAGAAACCTGCTCCGACATGCACTTTTGTCGTTTCTGTACCGGAACTGTAAGATACCTGATAGCTTTGTGTCAGACGAGCCTGGCCTGTAACTTCTTTCCACCAGTTCGTACTACGACCACTATCCAACATTTGTTGCTCTGCCGGGAGAAAAGCATTTGACGGCATCTCAATGCCATCCATTATATAAGAATCGCGACGCAACTGGGCAAATTGCTGAGCATCCATCATTTCAATAGGATTGTCAAAATATTTTATTCCACAGAAAGCATTTACTTCCAATACCGGTTTGCCTACTTTTCCAGATTTTGTTGTAATCAGAACTACACCGTTAGCAGCACGTGCACCATAGATAGCAGTAGAAGAGGCATCTTTCAAAATACTTACCGACTCAATATCATTAGGATTAATTGCATTTACACCACCATCGGAGGCAATAGGAAAACCATCGACAATAAAAAGAGGGTCACCACCGGAAAATGAGTTGTTACCACGAATATTCATTGTAACCCCGGCCCCCGGATTTCGATCGCTCTGCAAGGTATATACTCCCGGAGCATTCCCCTGTAAAGCCTGGCTCAGATTGGCTGCCGGTAGTTTTTGCAGGTCTTTGGAAGACACAGAAGATACGGCACCAGATAAATTACTTTTCTTTACCGTGCCATAACCAATTACCACAACCTCATCTATCGCTTCCGAGTTTTCTTTCATAACAATATTCAAGTCTTTTTGACCGGTCACATTTACCTCAACCGATTGCATTCCTATATAAGAGAAAACCAAAACACTACCTCGTGGAACTTCCAGGTTAAATTTCCCATCTAAATCGGTAACAACTCCCTGCATCGTTCCTTTTACCACAACAGAAACTCCGATTAAAGGCATTCCTGTCGCATCACGAACTATACCACTCACATTCCCATCTTGATTCATTATACTAATCTGCAAATTATTATCCCCCAAAGCATAAGGAATAAATAAACCGCATTGGAGAGAGGCTGCCAATAACAGTCGGACAGCTTTATGTCCAAACAGGGAATGAAAATATTTCCCTCTCTCATTAATTTCAATAATTTTCATAATACTAAAGTGATTTAATTAATACTAGTCTCTGATAACCCAAACATTCTTCTTCCAAAAATTCTAATCAAATCCGGACTTAAGGATACCGTAAAGTAACGCGATTAGCTTAAAGCAACAAATAGATAAAATAATTATATGATGGACTATATTATGATGCATTCACAACACACACATCACACACTCAAACTTACGCAATAGAATTGCTTATTGCACAAATATGCACAATATATCCAATATTCAATATACAAAGAAGCCTTTTAACTACTCCTTTTCCACTATATCTTTTAATTCTTACTTTCCATAAATGGACTATCTATTTAAAAAACAACATTATCACCTCCATATACGCTATACATTTTGAAATGCAATCGGCAACAATGAATAAATCAGTAAATATCTTCCGGTTTCATTGCACCTGAATACGTTTTATCTGTATGCAATCGAGATAAAACACTCGATTCCATCGCTGATGAAGGGTTGAATGCATCGCTTTTCATGTATTCAAGCAGGCTGAAATATAACTGTCGCGCTTCAGGACGTTGTGCCCAGTCGGACAACAAGTCCATAGAGCAGAATATCAGTTTGCCTTCTCCTACTTTGGTCTCAAACAAGTTGGATAACCGACGGTTGTTGGCGAAGTTATCGACTACTTCGATCAGCGGAGTGACAGCAGGCAGGCTGTCTAAAACAACTGTCTTCGATTGTTTCAGTAACGACCACCATTGCCAGTCGGTATAATTACCTGTCGGGAAATTTCCGAATGCAGGGTGGCCGGCATCACACAAAATACCCATTGAACCGGCCTGCTTCGGGAAATGTACAGGGCTCCAGAATACCGGAACAAATTTTCCTTCCAATCCCACCGTTTTCTTATAGTCCGGATTGTACAAGACTTTCTTTCCTCCGGCTAATGCTTTCCCGGCTTCATTCTTGTCACGCGTAACGACGATATCTCCCTTATCCAAGTCCAACCGGGCCGGATATACCCAGATACTCCATTCATTTTTGTAAGGAGTATTATCCAAAACTACGGACAAGGTTAACCGGGTTGCCGCAGACTGATCCAGTGGGCTATCGATCGTTTCAGGCAGCTTGTTCAATCCGATGGCAAGTGACGGACAGGTTATTATTCCTTTATTCACCACTTTTCCTTTATCATCTTTCAACAACCAAGATACGGATTGATCTTTCAATTCTTTATCTGTAAAATTAGCAATCTCTACCGCCGCGACAAAAGACTCGTTAGTAGTATAAACAGCTTTCGGAAAACGTACCAAAGGAGATACAGGAGAACTGGCCTGACGGAATGTTTCCGCATCGGTTACGCCTTTACTATCCCAAAATGCATCCAACAACCCTACCAAAGCCGTACTCTGCCCTGGGAAATCATGTAGGTCGAGAAGCTGGAAACCACTACATCCGGCCGTTTTCATCGCACGTTCGATCTCTTCTTTATATAGAATGGCTGCCAGGTAACCGGAAGCTTTCAAGTAATCGTCAGCTTTATCCAACAGGCCTTTCTTTTCCAGTTCCTGTTTTACTCCTTTAAAGTTCAGAGGATCGAGTACGCCGGTATATTTTTCGATCTCTTTCAGGTTCGGATATACCGAATATTGACCGACCTCATGGGTGATCAACGGAACCGTCATTCCCTCGACAGAGGCTACATAATCCTTGTCGAATGAAGGGGACTCCGTATCGAATACTCCCTGACCACGTACCCATCCTTTTTTAGTCCATTGCGTGATAAAGAAATCGTCGTTCGGTTCAGGCCAGTCTCCGTGCCCACGTTCGAAAGTGAAAGAGGTGGTTGTATATAAATGACGCGGATCTTTCTCTTTAACATAACTCAACAACTGAGAGAGGAAGTTGAAATCCGGTTGCAGTTCATTCCCCAGACTCAGGAAGCAGAAAGAGGGATGATTGCCGTATTCCGACAGGATACGGTCGGCTTCAGCATACAGATACTCATTTGTTTTCTGATCCTGTCCCACTTTCAACGACCAGAGAGGAAGTTCTACCTGCAGATAAAAACCTAAAGAGTCGGCAACCTGAAAAGCGGCTTCCGGCGGACACCAGGAGTGGAAACGCAGATGGTTTAACCCCCATTCGCGAGCCGTCAAAAAGACCTTCTTCCATCCCTCGGGTTCCATTGGCGGACGACCGGTAAGCGGGAAAATGCAACACTCGAGTGTTCCACGCAAAAAGGCTTTATTGCCGTTCAACAACAGATCCGATTGATTATGCCTGAATTCACGCATACCGAACTTTGTGCTTCGCCCGGCTTTCACCGAACCGGCTTCTACCTTTAGATCCAATTGGTATAATGTCGGAGTGAACTCATTCCAAACCTCCATCGAATCACCCATCGGACAGGTGATATCCAATAATGTTTCTCCCGACGGGAATTCCATATCACGTGTTACGGTTGTAATAGGGTTATTCTTCTGTTTTTGCACTACTGCCTGCAAAATACCTTTTGTAGTCTCTCCACGATTACTAATCTTACCCTTCACATGCACTTGTTTGCCGAAAACGTCCGGATACACTTGTAAATCTTCGATGGAAAGGGCCTCTTTTGCCATAAGAGAAATTTCACCGATGATGCCGTTCCACATGATCTGTGTTTCGTTGGTGTAGGCATGTGCCATGTCGTTGACAGAGATATCGTGTTGTTTCCGGTTATCGACGCGAACAGTTAACTTATGTTTTCCAGGTGTCAGGTACTCTGTCAAATCGAAGACATGAGGGCTGATCAGGCTCTCACAGCTACCGGACACGGGATTCCCATCTACCCATACCCTTGTTTGCCAAATAACACGTTCCAGCTTTAGTTCGATGGATTTGTCTTTCCAGTCCGATGGAATCGTCACTTCACGCGAATACCATGCCGGACCGACATAACTGTTTTTACGGGTAAGATGAAGTATCTGCGGCTTACCGATAGAAGGCAGCAAGGCGTTCGGAACACCATATCCTGCCTCATCTGTCGTTCCTGGTAATTGGATTTTATCATCAAACGAACGAGCGAACCATTTCTCCGATACACCAACATCGGTACTATCCATCGCAAACTGCCATTCTCCAGCTAAAGATATCACCGGCGATGTTTCCCTACAAGCAGAAAATGCCATCAGAGATATACATACAAATAGAAACTGCTTCAGCATATTTTATTATTTTAGTAATTTGGTTATTGTCAGAAATGAAACATTTCTGAAGTTGACAAGTGACAGTTATTATCAGGTTTGAGCCTATTCATGTCATTGTCTTCAACAAGGCTTTGCCTTGTGCCGTAGGCTTTCTTTTGCCGTCTGCTTCAGCTGACGGACTAATAATCAGGAGGCAAAGCCTCTTCCTATGTGGGCTTAAGCCCCTTTAAAACAGGGACTACCATTATGTATCAATGGGGTTAAAACCCACAGAGGAATCCGGCAAAGCCGGAACATTTAATCTATCCGTCGGTTAAAAACCGACGGCAAAAGAGAGCCTGCGGCATGAGGCGGAACCTCATAAAAAAACTCATCTTTTTCTATAATTAAATCATTTCCCGATGTATCTGTACTCCCTGATGGTTATTATCCATTTCGGCAGCAATATCGAAATACTTCATTGCTTTTTCGGTATCTCCCAAGCCCAGATGACCTAATGCCATCAGGTAATTGCAGTGGATACGGTTCTTTTTGTTCATATCGTCTTCCCAAATCTGCAGGTCCGGCAGGGATACGGCGAAGTAATCCATCTTAAAGACATCGTATACATGCTTTTCACCATAGGAGATCAGATTGTTGAAGCGACCACGTGCCTCGTCTTCACGCCCCAGTTTACGCAATGCCAATCCTTGATAGAATATCTTATCCGGCTTCTGGTCGTTGTAATACATAGCGGCGGCAGGCTGACTGTTTCCGACACTGGCTTTGAGGAATAATTCGGTTGCTTCTTCATTGCGTCCCAATCCCTGCAAAGCACAAGCTTTATAATAATTGAAATCATTCTCCTGGGCACCGTACAGTTTCCCTTCTCCAAAGTTATGCGGATAGACGAAACATTCTTCTATCAGGTTCAATGCATCCTGATATTTTTCTTCCGACAACAATTGCTTCACCAACTCTACGCGGGCAAGCTGATATTGGGCAGGGACTTTTCCTTCTCCCCCTTCCCACGGATGGAACTGGCGGGTATCGATCCTTCGGATGGCTTCTTCATACTGTCCAAGCTGGTTGAGTAAGGTTACATATTCCAGATACAGGTCATCGCGCTCGAAAGCGACTTCTTTGTGTTTATCCAGGAAAGCCAGCCGATCGGCATGCGGACGGTTCAAGCGTTTATACAGTTGGTCGAGCTCCATCAAAATACGGGCGTCGGTCGGATCGAGGGCAAAAGCCTTCTCCAATAAAACAACTGCTTCTTCCTGTTTATTCAGTTTATTGAAATAAGCCAGCGAAAGGTTACGCAATACGGTCGGAAATGTTTCATCCTGTTTCTTCGAAGCTTCCCAACAAGCAATCGCTTCCGGATACTGACGTTTGTCGTACCACAAATTGCCCAGGTAATACAATGCTTTCGGAGCCTCGGCTGCAAAATCAATCACGGCCTGGAGAGCCAGAATAGCTTCCAACGTATTCGGGAAACAGCAGTCGGGAATTTGCTGTTCAGCCTCACGGATTGCCGCCAAAGCCTCTTTTTTCCGATCCAGACGGATCAGGAACCAACTCTTATAATAATGTAACATCGTCTGATCGGCAACCTGTAAATCGATAGCCGTCTCAGCCACCTGCAATGCTTCTTCCCAGCAACCTGCCGATGCATAATCGAGTGCCAACTCGCTATAATTATGTCCTTCCGAACGCATCAAAGCGACCAATGTTTTCAGATCGGAATCGTTCCCGGTTATCAGAGACTTTTCAAAGCCGCAACCAAAATTGAAACGGTCGATACGCAACGATTCGTCGATCAACGCAATCGCCTCATCGTTTCGTCCCAAGTGACGAAGAATAATAGCCTTCAAATGACGTCCCCGCAGGTTATGCCAGTTGCGGAGCAAGGATTTATCTATTTCATAAAGAGCTTCCTCCCACTCTCCTTTTGCGGCTGATAATTGAGCGAGAGAATAATAACCGGCATCCTGCCAGGCTGCATTCCAACAAGCTTTATAGAAAAAGTCGTATGCTTCTTCATTCTTTCCCTGATATTTCAGGGAGAGACCCAGGTTGTATAACGGTTCGCCGTCATACGGATTCGGATTCCGCTCGGTCAATGTCTTCACCGCCTGACGCAGATAAGGTTCTGCCTGGGCAAACTGTCCTTTGCGGATCAGCCACAAGCCCATTGCATTATTATTGCGTACATCGGTCGGATCGCGGCGGATGGCCTCCCGATAATAATCCGTAGCCGAATAGGTGGCATGGCGATACTGTTCCAGATGCAGACCGGTCAGGTAGAGTTGTTCGGTAGTCCGTACATCTGCCGGATCGAGTGCTGCTTTCGCAGGTTCGGGAACTTCTTTGATCACATCGGGTTCAGGTTCCCATGTCAATACCTGTTTGCCTTTTGCATTACAGATACAAACCTTCACATCGCACAGACTGTCGACAGGGACAAACTCCTCCAGTACATTTTCGGGGGTGATATCACGGGTAATATCGAGACAGATCTCCCCTGCTTTTTCGATGGTAATATGCAAATCCTTCTGTACCGAAGTGGCAAATATTTTTAATAAAGTGCCCTTTCCATCGGGTTCTATGTTCATCAGAAGATCGGAAGAGGCGTTCTTCACGACACCCAGTTCGCGATAAGGCATGAAGTACTGGGTGAATGTTTTTTCTTCGTAAGGTTGCAGCCAGGTGAAGTCGGGCTGGTTGTCGGTGTAGACACCGGTCATCAGTTCGATATAAGGGCCGTCGGTATCCGTCAGGTTGCGGTCCCAGGCTTGTCCGAAATCGCCGTTCCCCCAGGTCCACTGCTTTTTGCCCGGTGAGATGTGATGGTTCGCCACATGCAGGACACCGGCACGGGTATCGTTCTCATAGCCTCCCACAAAGTTATATTTGGAACGGATCGCCATATAAGAGGTAGGAACCGGGATATTCTTGTAACGGGAAATATCCACGCCTGCCGAATAGTCCATCTTATAGTAAGTGCCCGTAGCAATCGGGTAACGCGAAACATCCCGTTTTCCATGATCGAAAACGGCGTTTACATCGGCAGGAAATACCGATTGATAGGCATCATTTACGGCAACTGCCGGGTTGGCCCACCAAAGGAAGGTCTGTGGAACCGGAGTCGGATTATACAATTTTCCCTGTATCTCCAATACTGCACGTCCCGGACGCAAGGTAAAACCTGCCATCCCTTTCTGATGGAACATCCGTTCGCGTTCGCTTACCCAAACGATGGCACTTCCATCGGCACAACGTTCGATCGTATAGTCGATCGGCAGGAACGTACTCGGACGGTGATGTTGCGGCCAGTTAAACTCGATACCACCGGAGATCCACGGTCCGGTCAAACCGACCAAAGCAGGCTTGATGACATGGTTATAATAGATGAAATGGCGGTTTTTGATCTTATCGTACGCCATTTGTACCCGTCCGCCCAGCTCGGGAAGAATCATCACTTTTATATATTCGTTTTCCAGCCAGACAGCATGGTAACTCTTTTCCTCGCAGGTATCTTCTATCTTTTCAACCACCGGATAAGGGTAAACCACACCGCTGCTTCCCTGGTAAACACGCTTCTCCAAGAACATCGGATTCTTTTCGGCTTTGCCAATACCGTAGGTAGGAAGAAGGATATCTTCTTCCCAAACTTTCACATTTTCAGTCATTTCAGTCTATTTATTTCGTTAATTCTTTTTCCAGTTCCTCTAAAGTTTTACCTTTTGTTTCAGGAAGTTTTGCACGGATAAACAGGAATCCGCCCAGACAGATAAGGCCATACAGCCAGAAGGTTCCCGAAGCGCCCACCGCTTCATTCAGTATCGGGAAGGTATAGGTCAACAAGAAGCAGGCCACCCAAAGGAAGAAGGTAGAGATCGCCATTGCCATCCCGCGTATCCGTACCGGGAATATCTCCGATAATACCACCCAAACCACCGGTGCCAGCGACATAGCATAACAAGCAATTGCCATCACTACCAACAGCAACATCGGCCAACCACTCATTTCCAGGAAGTAGCAGGTACCCAATACCGCGTAAATAATAGCCAACCCGGCAGAACCGACAAACATCAGGGTACGTCTGCCCCATTTATCCACCGTATAGATAGCGACGAAAGTAAAGATTACGTTGGTCACACCTGTCACTACAATATTCATCAGGACGTCAGATACGGCATAACCTGCCTCTGAAAATATCTCATGTGCATAATTGAAGATCACATTGATACCGCACCACTGCTGGAAGATGGCCAGTACGATCCCGATTACCAATACATTCCGGACTCCCGGCTTCAAGAGTGCACTCCAGTTTGCTTTTTCCTCCTTTTTATCGGTCAATTGGGCTAATTCGTTCAAAGTCTGATCGGCATACTCATCGCCACCGATACGCAGGAGAATGCCTCGTGCCTGTGTGGTCTTTTGTACGGTTGCCAGCCAGCGCGGACTTTCAGGAATAATAAAAGAAAGGACAAAAAATAAACCAGCCGGAACCAGCTCCGCCCAGAACATCCACCGCCACGCCCATTCGATACTGTTTGCCGTCAGCGTTTCGCCCCCTTGTGTAAAGTATTCTCCGATCTGCCAGTTTGCTAACTGTGCAAACAGGATACCTAACACGATCGTCAGCTGATTGAGGGAAACGAATTTTCCCCGGACAGAAGCCGGAGCAACCTCAGCGATGTATACCGGCGATACGTTCGAAGCAATACCGATACCGAATCCACCGATTATACGATAAATAACAAACCAGGTAAAACTGTCGACAGCCCCTGTCCCGTAGGCAGACCACACAAAAAGGAAAGAAGCGATAATCAACATCTTCTTCCGTCCATATTTATCGCTCCATTCGCCGGACAGCAATGCACCCACCAGGCAACCGATCAAAGCACTACTCATAGCCCATCCGCGAAGAGCGGCGGAGCCTTCCAACCCAAAGAACGGTTCATAAAATATCTTTGCACCACCGATCACCACCCAGTCGTAACCGAATAGCAATCCTCCCATGGCTGAGACGAGACAGATAAGTAATAAATAAGCTGTTGTTCGCTTCATGACAATAGAATTAAAGTTATAATGCAAAGAAACAGTCTTTTCTTCAACAACGAAATAGATAAAATCAGCTTATAGATGGACAATATTCCGATTTAATCATATCTTTGCAAATATCTATAAATCTGGTACCATGATCAAACTAAAAGACGGTTTTAGCGGCGAACGTGCACTTGTGCTTCCCCAATCGGTTGTGCAGGAGATGGAGAAAGATGCCCTTTCATCAATCCTGCATATTACAGACATAGGTTATTATCCGAAAGCCTTGCACCATTTCCGGGAACGTACGGAACCGGTCAGCCAGTTCGTTTTTATTTATTGTATAGAAGGAGCCGGCTGGTTTCGCGTCGGCGAACAGGAATGTACGGTAAAAGCAAATCAATATTTCATACTGCCTGCGGGAGTTCCTCACGCTTACGGTTCGGACGAGAATAATCCCTGGACAATTTACTGGATACATTTCAAAGGGAAACTAGCCTCTTACTTTGCCGGGCAGGCCAGTCGTCCGATAGAAATCAAACCGAGTGTCCAGTCCCGCATCAGTAACCGGAACGATCTTTTCGAAGAGATATTCCGCACACTGGAAATGGGATACAGCCATGAGAACCTTCTTTATGCCTGCTCCGCCTTCCATTATTACCTGGGGTCTTTACGCTACCTGCAACAATACCGCGAAGCGGCCCGCAACGAATCGGATGCAAACGACATCGTAACAGCGGCCATCCATTATATGAAAGAGAACCTGGAAAAGAAACTGACATTGGCCGACCTGGCAACTCATATCGGTTACTCACCATCCCATTTCTCCGTTCTGTTCAGTAAACGTACCGGATATGCCCCACTGACTTACTTCAACCAACTGAAAATACAGCAGGCCTGCCAACTGCTGGACTTCACAGATATGAAGATAAACCAGATCTGTTATAAAATAGGAATAGAAGATACTTACTACTTCTCCCGGTTATTCAGTAAAGTGATGGGTATGTCACCTAGGGAGTACAAGAAACAGAAGAAAGGGTAAGTATTTCCCTATAATCATCCGGCCCCATTTCCTCTTTCAACGAATAGGGAATGTCCGGACAAATATATCCGTCTTTAAACAATGTCGCTGGTTCGTAAATAGTTTGTGTTGTTGGCATTTGATACATTATTTTTGAGTTAGGCAGGTATCCTTTGATCCCATTGCCACAAATTGGATAATATTGTCCTGCAATTTCTCCTACTAAGATTCCTGCATTGGATCTCTTTATTGCCATACAAAAATGAGCCCCCGACGAATACGTTTCATTACCCATTATTACAAATACTTTTCCATCATAACCGGAGTCATTGCCCGGTATAGTTTCTTCACGATACCCTACCCCATTTTCCATAATTGGATAACCGAATGATTGTACCCATTTATCAGCCTCTACCTTATTCTCACTAGAAAGATGTTTCATCAGATCAGAATCAAGAAATGCTTTTACTCCTGACTTTTTCCCCAGCATCTTTGCTTTCAAAGTATGTACATCTGTTTTTAAATAATTCATTACTATATCATTGCTGCCATCACTTCCCCCATTATTATGCGTAACATCAATAAATAACGTTTTTATCCCCTTACTTTCCAATTCTTTGAAAAAGGAGTCAACAAAGGACTTGTATTGTTCCGTACTCTGTTTATTATACACTACCGTACATGTATTATAATAAAGAACTGCCATCGAATCTTCCGGATAAAAAACAGAAGAATAAAGCTTATCGTAAACCGAGGCCTGTTTTTTTCTGTTAGCTTCAACACTGATAATCGTATCCTGCAGACCATTTGCCGTTTTTAAAACACCTGTATACGTCCTTGTACGTGTAAGCGCAGGACTTAACAAGAAATTCAATAACATATTTTTACTGTCATTGGATATTCTGGCCGGTAAATCCCATGGAACCATCGAATCTATATCCAGAGCCGTAAATGAAACAAAAGAGTCTTTTACAGCCAATAAAGTATCGCTTCCCAAGAGCATTTTATCTTCACAAAATTCAACATACGGAAAATCATAATACCTTTTATCAGAAGAAGGAAATTCAATACCAACATGCCCATCCAGGAACTTTCTGATTTTCATCAACCGCTTTCCAAAATCCTTTTTTGTCATGGGTTCCGAACAAGATTCGATCATCTTTGCCTCCAATGCGACAAAAGTCATCGAATCATAACGCTGATACGGATCCGGATGTATATCTCTTATCAAATGGAAGAAGTATTGAATATCTTCTTTCATATCACCTGCACTTAACAGATATTTATCACTCCCACCGGAACATGCAATGAAAGACAATAATATCAAAATACCCGCTACTAAGTTTCTCATAATACCTGCAAATTATAACAAAGTCTTTATTTCCACCAAAGATATGGATAATTGTACCACCGATCTTCCTTAAATAAAAATTTATCCGTCTGGGAGAGCCCTTTTCAATGGATATAAGTATATTTGTATGCAATACAGGAGAAAGATAAACCTTTTATTGAAATTATCATAGGAGCAAATATGCATCATATGAAAATCCAAATCTTAAAGGAAACAGGGTATGAGTAGCTTTTCAGGAACAGAGAAGAACACATTCTCAAAAATATATCTGGTATATTTCCCCAAGCTCGTGCGTTTCGCTCGGGAATATGTCATATCCACCGAAGATGCAGAGAATATCGTTCAGGATATTTTCATGTATCTCTGGGAACACCGGGATATGCTGGATTCTCTGAACAACCTCAATGCTTTCCTCTTCACCCTGGCAAAAAACAGATGTATCGACTTCTACCGCCACAAAACATTCATCGACAGCAAAAAAGAATCACTGGACAATCTCCAGGAAAGAGAGTTGAAATTAAAGATGGAAGCATTGATGCAATTCGATGAAAACATTTTCACTGAAAAAGAAATAGAAAACCTATTGGCTAAAGCGATCGAACACCTGCCGGAAAAATGCCGGCAGGTGTTCATTCTGAGCAGAATGAACGGATTAAAACATGAAGAGATAGCCACACAACTGGATATTTCCGTCCACACCGTGCAAAACCACATCGTAACAGCCATACGCAAACTGAAAGTCGAATTGAAAGACTATCTTCCTCTCTTTATTTTCATCATCTAAAATCTTTCTCAAAAAAAAATCTATTTTTTTTCTGTTTCCTACTAGTAGATGGTTGGAACCAATCCGTCATATTAACAGAACGAGCACTAAAAAGCATGAACGAACAACTAGATAAATACTTCCTCGGAGAACTTTCAGACACGGAAAAGAAGGAACTCCTTGACCAGATAGAATCCGACTCTGACAGCAAAGCCGAATTTATCCGTATGCAAAATACGATTACAATATCGAAGTTGGTCGAACAGAGCAATGACAACGAATGGGCTTCACGAAAGATGAAAGAGCTTGGGAACCGGATCAACCGTAAACAAAACCGTCGGTTCTATCTCAATCTGGCTAAATATGCTGCTGTCACTGCAATCTTGTTGGTAAACGCCTGGTTACTGACCGACAAGTTCACGCCAAAGGAAAAAGCACCGCTTTATACCCAGATAAAAGTACCGACAGGACAACGTATTTATATGACTCTTCAAGACGGAACGGAAGCATGGCTGAGTCCCCGTTCTATCATCAGGATACCGAGTGAATTCAGCAAGGACGAACGTTCAGTTGAACTGGATGGCGAAGGATTCTTTGCAGTAACAAAAGATGTGAAACGCCCGTTTATCGTAAAGACACAGGATTATAACATCAAGGTTCTCGGAACAAGGTTCAATGTTTTTGCCTACACAAAGAGCAAACGTTTTGAGACAAATCTCGTGGAAGGTAGTGTACAGGTAATCAACAACAAGCAACCGGAAGAGCAGATAATCCTGAAACCGGACGAAATGGTATCTGTAAAAAACGGTGTACTCGTAAAGTCGACCGCTGCATTCAATAATGAAGAATACCTGAAAAGCGGAATATTCTATTTCAGCAACAAAAAGTTCTCCGAGATACTGGACTATCTCACTTTATGGTATAAGGTAAAATTCGAAGTGAAAGACTCTGCCCAAATTGACAAGTATGTATCCGGTAAGTTCAGGCAAAGTGATGATATAGAAAGAATACTTAAAGCATTACAAGGAGTGCATCACTTCCGGTACAAAATAGAGAATAATGAAGAAATCAAAATATACTAATATAATATTCATTAAAAAAGAGAATGCCTATGAAGTAAACACAATCATTTCCGAAGGAATGGTATAAAAATGGGGCAAGTGTTACCAGCACTTACCCCGGAGTCAATACCTTTCTTTTATGTATCCACAAAAAGTCAAAAACAGTATTAACTTTAAAAGTACAAGCAAAGTTATGAAAAAAAACTTATTGCTATTATTCAATTGTGCCTTTTATCTTGAATTAAAGCATATAATTCGTATTATGAAAATCGCAACAATTCTCACATTAATCGCAGTTTTCCAAATCAGTGCGACCACTTTGCATTCACAAAATGCCAAAGTAAACATCAGTAAGAGTGATCTGCCGCTCAAAGAGTTTATCCAGGAGATCGAGAAGCAGACAGACTATTTATTTATGTATAGTGAAAAGGAAATCAACATGCAACAACAGGTGCATGTAAACGCTAAGAACAAGCCTGTATCAAAAGTACTTGAAGAGGCTTTGGGCGACAGTGAAATCAAATATAACTTCAACGAAGGATATATTTCGCTGAGTAAGGTCAAGAATGTAACCGTCAGTCAAGAAGGAAGGAAAGTAACCGGTATCGTAAAAGATCCCACAGGCTATCCGGTAATCGGTGCTAATATCATGGTGAAAGGAACCACCAATGGTACTATTACCGATATAGACGGAAAGTTTACTCTGGAAGTGCCTGTAAATGCTACTTTATCAATCTCTTATATCGGTTATCTACCGCAAGAAATCGCTACAGGTAATCAGTCTGACTTTTCCATCCTGCTGAAAGAAGATACACAGGCATTGGAAGAAGTCGTGGTTGTCGGTTACGGTCAGCAAAAGAAAGTCAGCATAACCGGTGCTGTCGGTAATATCAAGAGCGACAACATCAACCGCCTGGCCAATAGTACCACAGCTTCTATGCAGGGTGTATCACCGGGCTTAACGATCCTGGACAAGGGAGGATCACCGGGTCGTGCCAGCACTACACTTCGTATCAGAGGTATCACTACTATTAACAACGATAAAAATATTGACCGTAATGAGGCTTTATTGCTGGTAGATGGTGTTGAACAGCGTATCTCCGATATCAACCCGGACGATATTGAAAGTATTTCTATCCTGAAAGACGCTTCTACGACAGCTATCTACGGTTCGCGTGCCGCCAACGGAGTTGTGCTCGTAACAACCAAACGTGGAAAAGAAGGTAAGATCAGAATAGATTTCAATACTTACTGGGGTATCCAGAGTGTGACCAACAAACCGGAACACATGGAAACAGTCACTTATATGCAACAGCAGAATTATGCTTTCCAGAATGCTGGACAAGCTCCCCGCTATTCCGACACTTTTATCAAGGAATGGCAGGCTAATCACAAAAGCGACCCTATCACATACCGCAAAGCCAACCAGTGGCAGGATGCTGTTTACAGCTCTGCCCTGCAACAGAATTACAGTCTTACCGTAAGTGGTGGTAACGAAAAAGCAAGAGGCTTGATGGCGTTGCGTTATTACGATCAGGACGGTGTTGTTCCGAACTATAAATCCGATATCAAAGAAATTCGTGTCAACACGGACTTTAAACCTTTCGAACGGCTGAAGATATCGGCGGATGCCAACTTCAGAAGCAGTTATTCCAAAGCACCTCTCGATGCCTACGAATACGATAAAAATGGTGGGGGTATTTTCTACTCCATGTATCATGCCACACAGTTCGTTGTTCCGCAATATCCTGACGGTAGCTACGGATTGGGAAATAAGAATGCCAACCCGCTGATGCTGGCCGAAATGGGTGGAACAGACAAGCAATGGAACAATTTATTCATCGGAAACATTAAGGCTGAATTACAAATTATCGACGGCCTGAAGTTTACAGCCCAGTATGCACAACGTTATGGCTTCAATAAGACCGTTAAATTCGAAAATGCCTATACGGTAGTGGATCATCAANCTGATAATGTAGAGGTCGGCAGTTCAACTCTGCCTGGGACTACAGAATCTCTAAACGAGAAACCTGGGGGATTAGCTCAGCTGGCTAGAGCATCTGCCTTGCACGCAGAGGGTCAACGGTTCGAATCCGTTATTCTCCACATCACTCAGTNTAAAGAGTGCGTAACAGCTCACTAGTCGAGGAGTTTGGCGTGGATAATACTCGGGCATAAACTGTTTACCGAAGCTATGGATGTCGTAAGACATGGTAGGGGAGCATTCCAGTGGCGTAGAAGGTAAGGGATAACCCTTGTTGGAGCGACTGGAAAAGCAAATGTAGGTATAAGTAACGATAAAGGAAGTGAGAAACTTCCTCGCCGAAAGACTAAGGTTTCCTGATCAACGTTAATCGGATCAGGGTAAGTCGGGACCTAAGGATAAGCCGAACGGCGATTCCGATGGAAGAATGGTTTAATATTCCCATACTACTTTATTGAGCGATGTGGAGACGGAGAAGTGACAGTCCTGCCATCTGACGGAATAGATGGTTAAAGGGTGTAGACGTCGATCGTGGTAGGCAAATCCGCCATGAGAGTCGAACCTGACAGTATGCCGAGTACTTGTACAAGGCAATATGGACGTAATCAGGCTCCCTAGAAAATCCGCTAAGCATATCAATAAAGTACCCGTACCGTAAACGGACACACGTAGTTGGGTTGAGAATACTGAGGCGCTCGAGTGATTCACGGTTAAGGAACTAGGCAAATTGACCCTGTAACTTCGGGATAAAGGGTCCCACTGTCAAAGGTGGGCGCAGAGAATAGGTCCAGGCAACTGTTTAACAAAAACACATGGCTGTGCAAAATAGAAATATGAAGTATACAGCCTGACACCTGCCCGGTGCTGGAAGGTTAAGAGGAGATGTCATCGCAAGAGAAGCATTGAATTGAAGCCCCAGTAAACGGCGGCCGTAACTATAACGGTCCTAAGGTAGCGAAATTCCTTGTCGGGTAAGTTCCGACCTGCACGAATGGTGTAATGATCTGGACACTGTCTCAACCGTGAGCTCGGTGAAATTGTAGTATCGGTGAAGATGCCGATTACCCGCGATGGGACGAAAAGACCCCGTGAACCTTTACTATAGCTTTACATTGAATTTGGGCAACTAATGTGTAGGATAGGCCGGAGACTATGAAGCGGGTACGCCAGTATTTGTGGAGTCATCGTTGAAATACGGCCCTTTGGTTGTTTGAGTTCTAACCCGCGAAATGTGGGGACACTGTATGGTGGGTAGTTTGACTGGGGTGGTCGCCTCCAAAAGAGTAACGGAGGCTTCTAAAGGTACCCTCAGACCGATTGGTAACCGGTCGTAGAGTGTAATGGCATAAGGGTGCTTGACTGGGAGACATACAAGTCGATCAGGTAGGAAACTAGAGCATAGTGATCCGGTGGTTCCGTATGGAAGGGCCATCGCTCAAAGGATAAAAGGTACTCCGGGGATAACAGGCTGATCGCTCCCAAGAGCTCATATCGACGGAGCGGTTTGGCACCTCGATGTCGGCTCGTCACATCCTGGGGCTGGAGAAGGTCCCAAGGGTTGGGCTGTTCGCCCATTAAAGTGGCACGCGAGCTGGGTTCAGAACGTCGTGAGACAGTTCGGTCTCTATCTATCGTGGGCGTAGGATATTTGAGAGGCTCTGACACTAGTACGAGAGGACCGTGTTGGACAGACCACTGGTTTACCGGTTGTACCGCCAGGTGCACCGCCGGGTAGCTAAGTCTGGATTGGATAAGTGCTGAAAGCATCTAAGTACGAAGCCAGCCTCAAGATAAGATATCCCTTAAGGGTCGTCGTAGACTACGACGTTGATAGGCTACAGGTGTAAGGGCAGTAATGTCGAAGCCGAGTAGTACTAATAGCCCGAGACTTTCTTTTTCCGGAAGGAAGGATTGATATATCAGCAGATGTGGTATAGTGTAACAACAAAGCCATATAGCGAAAGGTTACTATTAGAGTAGCGTTGTCCAAGGTCAAACATCTTAAAAAGAAATTAAGGTGGTTATAGCGTTGGGGATCCACCTCTTCCCATTCCGAACAGAGAAGTTAAGCCCAACCACGTCGATGGTACTGCGTAAAAGTGGGAGAGTAGATAGCCGCCGTTTTAGTCAGGTCGAAAGACTGAAAAGGTAGAAAGGAATCAATCGATAGGTTGGTTCCTTTTCTTGTTTTAGATAAATCCTTTATCTTTGTCCAAAAATCAATGCTTTATGATCAGGTCTTATATTTTATTTGTTTTCCTTTTCGTATCTTCCATTCTTTCCGCTCAGAAGGATATTAGTTATACTGTAGAAAAAGATATACCTTATCGGACCACAGGCGATCCTTATGGCTTGGAACGTTGTAAACTGGATATTTATTATCCGGAAAATGTGAAGGACTTCGGTACAGTTGTTTGGTTCCATGGAGGTGGTTTGTCCGGTGGAAGTAAATTTATTCCGGATGAGTTGAAGAATTGTGGTCTGGCTGTCGTGGCTGTTAACTACCGGTTGTTGCCTAAATGTAATATTAAGGATTGTATTGACGATGCAGCTGCTGCGGTTGCCTGGACTTTTAAAACGATAGAGAAATACGGTGGTAGTCGTGGCCGGATTTTTGTTTCCGGACATTCTGCAGGAGGTTATCTGACAAATATGATCGGCCTGGATAAAAAATGGTTGCAGGTCTATGGTGTGGATGCAGACTCAATTGCTGCATTAATACCTTTTAGTGGGCATGCTATCAGCCATTTCGCTTATCGGGAGTCTTTGGGGATGAAGGAGACACAGCCAAGCATCGACGAATATGCACCGCTTTACTATGTTCGTCCGGATGCTCCTCCTTTAATTATCGTTTCAGGAGATCGGGAAATGGAAATGTTAGGGCGTTATGAAGAGAATGCTTATTTCTGGAGAATGATGAAAGTAGCCGGACATAAAGAGACATATATTTATGAGTTGGATGGCTATGATCACGGTTCGATGGCTGCACCGGCTTTTCATATACTAAAGAATCATGTGAAAAAGATTTTGGAAAAACATTGAAAAGGAAAGAAACCTTGTTCCCGTGTGAAACACGAGAACAAGGTTTTATTATTCGAAACGAACTGCGGTTCCGGCAGCCGTAACCATCAGCATACTTCCGCTTCCTCCTACTGTTTCATAGTCGAGATCGACGGCAATAACGGCATTGGCTCCCATGCGTGCTGCCTGCTGGCTCATTTCTTGCAGGGCTGTATCTTTGGCTTCACGTAATACACTCTCATAGGATCCCGCGCGTCCTCCTACTATATCGCGTATTCCGGCAAAGAAATCTTTGAATACGTTTGCTCCTATAATTGTTTCACCGGAAACGATCCCATAGTATTGAGCGATCTTTTTCCCTTCGATGTTGTTTGTTGTTGTTAATAACATAGCTTTCTTTTTTATTGTTGACGACAAATATATTTATTCCATTGGATATCTTGTCCGGTTTGGGATAAATAAAACGGGCGGAGCCTCTATTTTTTATAGAAGCTCTGCCCGTTGTTAATCGGATGTCTATCCGTCTCTTTGTCGATGCCTACCGGATACGAACCGGTAGACATTGTTTTTATGGATGTGTATTGGTCATTTCGAATACCAACTTACCACCTTTCGCCATATCGGTATGTGAGAAGAACGGGGTATCGAGAACCTTACCGTTTAATGTCACTTCTTTGATATATTTATTCTCCGGACTGTTATTCTTAACCAGAATCTCAAATATGCCACCTTTTACGTGAATTAAGGCACGATCTACCATCGGACGGCCCAATGTGTAAACCGGAATACCCGGAGCAACCTGATAGAAGCCCAGAGCGCTCATCACGTACCATGCCGACATCTGTCCGCAATCTTCGTTCCCAATGATACCGTCCGGTTTATTTGTATAGAATTCGCGCATGATATAATCCAGACGTTCCTGTCCTTTCCAGGGAGAGTCTGTCCAGTTATAGAGATAAGCCATGTGGTGGCTCGGTTCGTTACCATGCGCATACTGACCGATCAATCCGGTGATATCGCCGGAAGCATGTTCGCCGTCAACTTGGGAGGAAGTAGTAAATAATGTATCCAGGCGTGTTTCCAGTTCATTTTTACCACCGATCGTAGCAATGAAATTATCCATATCATGCGGTGCAAAGAAACTCCACTGGAAGGCGTTTCCTTCCGTATAATCACTTCTCATGTGAGCGGAGTAACGCGGATTGAATGGAGTACGGAAAGTGCCGTCACCCATGATCGGACGCATCATCTTTGTTTCCGGATCCAGATAACGTTTGTAGTATTCTCCTTTGGCTGCATACGCTTTAGCCAGTGAGTCAAGTCCTGCTTTAGCAGCGATCTGTGAAATACACCAATCTTCGTAAGCCATTTCCAATCCCCATGAAACAGATTCGGGAACGGAGTCAGCCGGAACGAATCCATATTTTTCTTTATAATACGGATGGCGGGTGATCAGATCGAGTTCGCGTGTACCTTTGAACTTCTCTGCCAGATCTTCACGGTAAACGGATGAACGTGCACCGGCTTCCGCCCATGTTTTCAAGTCACCGTCAGCCATATCTTTACTAACCAGGTCAGCCAGAACAGATACGGCAGGATAGCCCACCATACAACCTGTATAGCTGGAAGCCAGCGGCCATTTCGGTAGAATACCACCTTCTTTATATCCCTGTACTAATACTTTTCCCCAGTCGGCAGCCAGATCCGGATTGATGATAGTCATCAACGGATGTAAAGCACGGAAGGTGTCCCATAAGGAGAATACGGAATAGTTCGTATAACCCGGTTCTGCCTTATGTACCTTTTTATCCATACCCAGATAACGACCGTCTACATCCTGATAAGCGAACGGAGCGATCATAGTATGATATAGAGCTGTGTAGAAATTTACCATTACAGTAGGATCTGCCTGAATTTCGATCGCATTCAGTGCGTCGTTCCATATTTCAGCCGATTTAATACGGGTTGCTTCGAAATCCCAGCCGGGAAGTTCTGCTTCGAGGTTCTTTTCAGCTCCTTCCGTATCTACCATAGAAAGTGCAACCTTTACATATAGAGGTTCAGCCTTTTCTGGGAATTTATAATGGAATTTCAAATCTTCGGCCGTATTGATACGCAGGAATAAAGAGTCCTGGCGAAGCTTGCCGCCAACATATTGGTAGATTGTTTCGATCGGTTCGGAGAAGGTGATCCGGTATGAAACCGAATGGAAATGTGCCCAACCCTGGGTGCGGACCGTTCCCTCCACAGTTGAGTCGTTTACGAACAGATAGTTGTTATCGACCAGTTTATGTCCCCAGTTCGGTTGCAGGATATGTCCCAGATCCAGCATGACGCGACGGTCTTTGGGGTTATCGTAAATATATTTGTGGAAACCAACCTTGTCTGTACTTGTCAACTCCACATTCACACCGAAATTATCCAGACGTACGGCATAGAATCCGGGAGTCGCTTTTTCTGTGTCTTTATTGAAAAGGCCGACCGGTTTGATCGAGTCGCTACCCGAGAAAGGCAGTAGAGCTACATCTCCCAGATCACCAATACCTGTTCCCGAGAGGTGTGTGTGGCTGAAGCCATAGATTTCCCTGTCGTCGTAATGATAACCGCTACTGGCATCCCAGCCCATGATATGCGTATCCGGACTTACCTGTACCATCGCGAAGGGGCGGGTGGCACCGGGGAAGGTATGTCCGTGGAACCCGGTTCCGATGAACGGGTCAACATACTTGATTTCATCGCTTAGTAAGCCACTGTCGGGAGCAGGTTTACACCCTGCCAGCAGGCAAAGAACAGCAGCCTGGAAGAATAAGATTGTCTTTTTCACTGTTTATTTATTGATTTAGTTTGAATATATGCGGATTTACTGTTTTATTTTGAACAGCTACAAATATAATGAAAAAGAACCATATAGAGGCCTTTTTCTATAATCTGATAAAAAAGTGACAAAAAATTGCAACCTTTTGTGGTGGGTACTCGTCTAATATAAAAGAGATGAGAACAGACGAATTCATAACAAGGATATTGCCTTTAAAAGACAACCTGTTGCGGGTTGCTTTCAGGATCACCGGAAATGCTGAGCGTTCCGAGCAGATCGTTCAGGATGTAATGCTGAAGGTCTGGGGAGAGCGGGCGGCTTGGATTGTAATAGAAGATATTCCTTCTTACTGCCTGATGGTAACCCGTAACCTGGCACTGGAAGCGATCAATTTGCAGAAGATGCGGACGGAAAGTTTCACTGTCAGATAAACTACATACACGACAAATATGGATTACAACCGTATTAAAATCTTGTTGGATAAATATTGGGAATGTGCTACCACTATTGAAGAAGAACGCGAACTACGACATTTTTTCTCGGCGGAAACGTTGCCGCCCGAGTTACGTCCTTACAAAGCGTGGTTTTTGACTCCGGAAGCAGAGACACTTCCCCCGTTGGGAAAAGAGTTCGACTTGAAGGTACTGCAGCGGATAGCCCGGGAAAAAAGACAACGTCACCTTCGTCTTTTTTATTCTTTTTCGGTCCTGATCACCTTCATTTTTGTCCTTTTGTTTATTCTGATACTGACCTCTTCGTTTATGATTGAAAATTGCTGTGTTTAGTATATTCAGGTTTCGTATATCGTTTGAAGTAGTAAAAATGTAGATCATATATGACACCGGTAGAGCCTTGCAGACTTGTACTGCAAGGCTCTTTCTGTTACCTTTGCCGAAAAATTATAATTATGTTTACGGTAATCGGAATTATGTTCAGCGGTATAGCTATAGGATATCTGTTGCGTAAAGTGGAGTTTTTACAAAAAATAGGTAGACCTATTTCCTATACGATTTTGCTTCTGTTGTTCCTGTTGGGAATTTCGGTGGGGGCCAATGAGGCTATAATAAATAATCTTACAACACTAGGAGGGCAGGCTTTCCTGATCGCTCTGGCAGGAACAGGTGGAAGTGTATTGGCAGCCTGGGGCGTGTATCATTTCTTTTTTAAGGAAAGGGGGAGAGAATGAAAGGGAGTCTGATCGTTGTTGCTTTCTTTGCACTCGGGTGTATCCTGGGATGTAGCGGTTATCTGCCGGAGGTAATTGTAAAAAATGATATCACTATATATGTGCTTTATTTATTGATGTTTCAAGTTGGGTTAAGCATTGGTAGCGATAAGAAACTGAAAGAGATATTATGTAGTATCCGTCCGAAGTTATTGCTGGTGCCTTTGGCTACTATTATCGGGACGCTGACGGCTTCCGCTTTGATCAGTCTGGTGATCACCAAATGGAGTGTGTTCGACTGCCTGGCTGTCGGTAGCGGATTTGCTTATTATTCGTTGTCGTCTATCTTGATAACGGAGTTGAAAGAAGCTTCACTGGGTGTACAAATGGCTACGGAATTAGGGACAATTGCGTTGATGGCTAATATTATCCGTGAGATTATGGCTTTACTCGGTGCACCTTTGTTTGTCAAGTATTTCGGAAGACTGGCCCCTATCTGTGCCGGAGGAGCGACGACGATGGATACAACATTACCGATTATTACCCGTTATTCCGGAAAGGATCTGGTATTCGTTTCTATCTTCCACGGTATTCTGGTTGATTTTACGGTACCGTTCTTTGTCTCTTTTTTCTGTTCAATGTGAATAGGATAATCAATAAAAGATAATATAATAATCTGTATGAGAAACTTATTGATCGCTATATTACTGTTCGTTTCGTTCTGTGCTGCCGGACAGCCGGGACGAAGACTGGATAAGCTGGGAGATAACGAAATGATCCCAGCCGGGCAGGCTGCATTTTACGGTGATTTCATCCAACGCCTGAAAAAGTTTAAAAGTGGCGGTTATCCCCAGGATATCCGGATAATCAATATTGAGACGAACGAAGTATTTATTTTTAGGGTAAAGTCTACCTTTAAGACCTCCAAAGAAAATCCGTTCTGTTACCTGATCGAGCCGGGAACGTATGCGATCCTGAATTATTGGTGGACGGAAAGCAAATGGTATGGCGGTAAATCCTATATGGAGCCTATCTATAAAGGGGAAGACTCTATTCTGGAAACAGAACGGAAGATAAAGAACAAGGAACAACGCCCGGACGAACTGGTCCTGTTTAAATTTACCGTTGCCCCGAATACGCTGAATTATGTCGGTACCTGGCATTTCGAGCAATCTCCCGTTTATTTTACCGATGATAAGGAACAGGCCGATGATCGAATGAAAGATAAATATAAGAAGCTGGACTTTTCATCTTCCCGCATAGCGATACCCGATTAAAACAGTTGTTTATCGTGAATAGAGTTTGTGTTGTTTGAGCCAAATAGAAAGATGTGATGACCTGAAAAGTTATTTCCATCCGATATTAAATCATTATCTTTGCGGAAAGTATCCACTAAAAGGTAACTCCGTCATGATAAAGTATATCAAAGTTCCGACAGCCCTTGTCTCGGGTGATTGTACGCAAAGTTCACTCCGGTTGGAAGGGGGAACTGTTATTGAGTCCTGCATTCATAGCATGGGATCTTCCGGTACGATGTTCCTTGAGGAACATATGTTGATGATGGTACTTGACGGGACGATAACCCTCCATTACGGCAAACAAACCTATGTCGTGGGGAAGCATGAGATGATCTTGTTGCGGAAGGCGACGGTAGTCAGCTATGAGAAAGAGGGAAACCCGGATAATGCTGACATATTCGACAGTCAGATGTTTTGTCTGAAAGACGAATTGCTGAAAGAGTTCCTTACGATGCAGCATGTCAATATTCCCCGCATGACAGAAGAGATCAGGAACACGGTCAATCCTATGAGCGACTGCCTGATTGCCTTTGCCCATTCCCTGAAACCCTATTTCAATGACCCGGCCTCCGTCAATCCCGGACTGTTGAAACTAAAGATTATGGAGATGTTGTATGATGTCTCGGAATGCAGCAAGAACATATTCCGCCAGATATTGCAACTGCGTCAGCCTGTGCGGACGGATATCCGTCAGGTGGTGGAGCAACATTATGCCTCGCCGATCACCCTCCCCGAACTGGCTTATCTTTCCGGTCGCAGCCTGTCGAGTTTCAAACGTGACTTCCAAAGTACTTATAATATGCCGCCTGGCCAATGGATACGTGAACACCGTTTGAGCCGGGCGAAAGAGATGCTGCAAAATACGGCGATGTCTGTTTCCGAAGTCTGCTATTCGTTAGGCTTTGAAAATCCTACGCATTTCTCCCGTATCTTCAAAGATCACTACGGGATGCCCCCTTCCGAATTATTGAATAAGAAAAGCATATTGAACTAAACAGTCATATTCTTTGAGCCGGATGGAAACTTCGGAAGACTTGTCTATCGTTAACTTTGTATGCAACTAATAGTAAAAGCAGCGATTATGAGCAAGAAAATCATTATTCTGAACGGCAGTCCCCGTATGAAAGGAAATACGGCAGGACTTATCGACGCATTTGTGCAGGGAGCAGAACAGGCAGGGCATACAGTGAAAACCTTTAACCTGCAAAAGATGAATATCCATCCTTGTCTGGGATGTCTGGGAGGAGGTAAAAATCCGGACAGCCCTTGTACCCAGAGAGACGACATGGACCAGATCTATCCTGTTTATGAAGAAGCGGATATCGTGGTACTGGCATCACCGATGTATTACTGGAGCATTACCGCCCAGTTGAAAGCTGCATTCGACCGTCTGTTTGCCGTAGCCGAAAAAGACGGCGATTACAGGAACCAGAAGAAAGAATGTATCATGCTGATGGCAGCCGAAGGAGATACCAAAGATAATTTTGAGCCGGTAGAGCATTATTATCATGCTTTATTGAAACACCTGGAATGGAAAAATGCCGGTGAGGTATATGCCGGAGGCGTTATGAAGATCGGAGATATCAAAGGACATCCGGCTTTGGAAGAAGCACGCCGGTTAGGTTTGTCTATCCGGTAATCCGACTATTTAACTGATATAAAAAAAGCGGATCAAATCAGAGCCATAAAACAGGCTACTGACTTGATCCGCTTTTTTTATATATCAGGTACTTATTTCTTTACCGTCTGCAACATCACTTTCACTGCTTCTTCCAGTTGATGGTCTTCACCCTTCAACTGCGACTCCGGTGTGTTGTAGATTTCGATATCCGGTTCCAGTTCATGGTTTTCCAGGTAATTACCTTGCATATCCTGGACACCTACCTGCGGAATACCGAATACGATAGACGGGTCGATCTGCGACTCCCACCAAACGGCAGTCATAGTTCCCGGTACCGGAGCACCGATCAGCTTACCGATCCCCAACGTTTTGTAAACCCAGGGGAAGCCATGCGCATTCGAATAGTTATCTTCGCAAACCAGTACACACGACGGTTTCAACCATTTGTTGAACGGATCGCTACCGATATACTGTCCGCGTGGCATGAAACGCTGGTATTCTTTACCGCTCAACAATGTAGCCAGGTCGTCATGCAACCAGCCGCCACCGTTATGACGGGTATCGACAATCACCGCTTCCTTGTTGCGGCAACGTCCCAGCAATTCAGAGTAAACTTCACGGAAACTTTCGCTGTTCATACCTTTGACATGTACGTAGCCGATTTTTCCGCCAGAGAGTTCGTCCACTTTCTTACGGCAGTTCTCTACCCAGCGTTTGTACAGCAGGTTGGATTGTTCGCCGTAAGAGATTGGTTTAACCTGTTCTTCAAAACGTTCTTTCGTTGCCGGATTGTAAACCGACAATAAGACTTTCTTTCCGGCTTTACCGCTTAACAACGGATAATAATCTTCCCCATTCTTGATCGGTTTCTCATTGATCTTCTCGATGATGCAACCCGGTTTGATCTTGGTGTCGGCCAGTGTCAACGGACCTTTTGCAATGATCTCGGCAATCTTCAAACCGTCGCCGTTGTAGCTATTGTCGTAGAATGCACCCAGGCAGGCTGTTGCCGGAGCAGAGGAAGACGGACGGAAACGGGCACCCGTATGCGAACCGTTCAATTCTCCCAATAGTTCGGATAACATTTCCTGGAAGTCATAATTATTGTTGATATGCGGCAGATAACGGGCGTATGCTTTCTTGTATCCATCCCAGTCGATGCCATGAAGCGTCGGATCGTAGAACTTGTCTTCTACCTGACGCCATACATGGTTGAATATATATTCGCGTTCCTGCGGCGGACGATAAGAGAATTCAGCCTTGAACGGGATATTCTTGGTTTTGCTGTCTTTGATCTCTACCTTTTTCAGCTGGCCACCCGATACGAGGAAGAGGTTTTCCCCTTTCTTATCGGTAAACATTCTGCCTCCGCCGACTTCTTTGATCAATAACTTGGTCGTATTCTCCTTGAAGTTACGCTCCCACAGGTCATAACCTTTTTCAAAAGAAGCACAATAATACAGTTTATCGCCTTTCGGTGTCAATACGGCATCACCCAGGTTTGATGAATTGATTGTCAGGCGGATGATACGGTCTTTGCGGTTTTCCAGGTCGAACTTCAACGGTTCTACCGGTTTATCCTTGTCGTCTTTCTTGTCTTTATCATCTTTCTTTTTGTCATCTTTTTTCGCTTTGGACTCTTTTTTATCATCCTTTTTGTCCTCGTCCTTCTCTTTGTCTTCGTCGATCAGTGCGAGTTCTTCTTTGCTCAGGCGGAATTTATCGTATGCTTCGGCATCAAAGAACATGATATAAGTATCATCCTGTGCCCCCCAACTGCCATGACTGCGGTAACCTGCCCGGTCGGACGACCAGATCATTGCTTTTCCATCGAGTACCCATTTGGGGTTTCCGTCCGAATAACCGCTTTCCGTCAGATTGGTAATATCTCCGCTACCGTCTGCTTTTACCAGCGCGATGTCTTTGTTATTCCATCCGCCGATTGCGATATATTCTACCAGGAACCATTTACTGTCGGGTGACCATTGATAAGTCTGGTCTCCGTCGCTGTATGAATAATTGTATTTGCCATCCAATACCGTGCGCACCTGTTTGCTTTTCAGATTGATTACACGTAATGTCGTACGGTCTTCCAGGAAAGCCACCTCTTTACCGTCAGGAGAATAAGCCGGTTGGAAAGAAGTCTTGTCCGTTACTACGAGCGGTTCTTCTTTTATCTCCTGTGCATAAGTGAAATATTTATCGTCTTTACGAGCCAGGCTGCTCTGATAGATACCCCATGTTTCCCCTCGTTCAGCCGAGTAAACCAGCGAACGACCGTCGGGACTGAAATCGATATTGCGTTCCTGCTGCGGTGTATCAGTGATCTGGCGGGTTGTTTCATATTCAACGGAAGTGACATATACATCACCTCTTACGATAAAGGCAACTTCTTTTCCATTCGGAGAAACAGCAATGCTGGTTGCTCCGTTCGACATCAAGCGATGGATCAAATCGTTCTCTGTCTGATCGGAGATGATATTTACTTTTACTTTTGACGGTTGTCCGCCTTCCTTAATTGTATATATTTCACCGTCATATCCGTAGCAGAGCATTCCGTTGTTATCGGAAGTAAGGAAACGGACAGGATGTGTCGTATGATTGGTTATCTGCTTACCGTTTTTACCGGTCAGGTCGTTTTTGAAGATATTAAAACTACCTTTTTCTTCGCTTAGATAGTAAAATGCCTTTCCGTCAGTTGTCCATACCGGGTTACGGTCTTCACCGCGGAAAGTGGTGATCTTCTTGAAAGAACGGTCGTTGCCTAACGAACATAACCAGATATCACGCGTAATGGAAGACTGGTGATGTTTACGCCAGGGATCTTCATATCCTTTGAAATCATTATACAATAGCTGGCTTCCGTCTTTGCTGAGCGCTATATTTTCCATCGCCAATGACGAATATAACGTCGGTCGTCCTCCGGTAGTATTGACCTGGTAGACCTGCGCAAACAGTGATGATGGGAACTGACTGTCCTTTACATCTTGTTGTATAGAGGCTGTATAAAGAACATGGTCGTTATCGCTGAATGTTTGCGGATATTCGCTGGCCGAATGAGTCGTCAGCTGGGTTGGTGCACCTCCTTCTTTATTCATAATGAAGACGTCGAAGTTGCCGTTACGGTCGGAAGCGAAAGCGATCCGTTTTCCGTCGGGTGACCAGACGGGGCGTGTGTCGTGGGCCTGGTGGGTTGTTAACTGGGTGGCTTTACCACCTGTAGCCGGTACGGTATAGATATCGCCTTTATAGGTGAATGCTATTGTTCCTCCGTCCGGGGAAATTGCCGGGTAACGCATCCATAACGGATCATTGTCGGCAAAAACGGACCCTGTCAACAAAAGGGCCGATGTTAAGATCAGTAATTTTTTCATGCGTTTATTAATTTCCGTAAAAGTACAAGATTATTTTTATACGAAACTAAAAAAAGTCAAAACAAAGCGAGAGAAGTGTCTGTTTTATTAAAAGAAGTATAGTCAATAAGGCGAGATAGTTAACAATTTATTCCTATACAAATACTATTTAAAAACAAATTTTGATCACTAATGAAAAAGTATTTAGCAGAAATGATCGGGACAATGGTACTTGTCCTGATGGGTTGTGGTAGCGCAGTATTTGCAGGCACCACTCAGCCCTTTGCAGCGGTTGGAACGCTGGGTGTAGCTTTTGCCTTCGGGCTGTCAGTTCTTACAATGGTATACACGATCGGTAAAATTTCGGGATGTCATATCAATCCTGCCATCACACTGGGAATGTTGCTTTCTAAAAAGATTTCCGGAAAAGATGCGGGTATGTATATGATCTTCCAGGTGATCGGTGCGATCATCGGATCATCTATCCTTTATATACTGGCAAAAGACTCCGGTTCTACTACCACGCTCACCGGGGCCAACGGCTATCATGATCTCGTTCCGGCTTTTGTTGCCGAAACGGTATTTACATTTATCTTCCTGCTCGTTGTTTTAGGTTCCACATCCAAAGGGGCCAATACCAAGTTTGCCGGTATCGCTATCGGTTTGGCTCTGGTGTTGATCCATATTGTTTGTATCCCTGTTACCGGAACATCGGTGAACCCGGCACGTAGTATCGGTCCGGCTTTGTTCCAGGGTGGTGAAGCTCTCTCACAATTATGGTTGTTCATCGTTGCACCTTTCCTGGGAGCCGCAATAGCTGCTTTGGTATGGAAAGGTATAGATACGGAAGAAGCATAATCCTTTGTTTCTAAATTATATAATTAAATCCTGGGAGTATAACTTCCGGGATTTTTTTTATATTTGAGCAGTTTAATTCGCTGTTTACTTAATTCTGATCTGGATTATGGAAAAAAAAGGTGTCGATCGAAGAAACTTCCTGAAGCTCTCCACGGTAGCGGGAGCCGGTTTATTATTTGCTCCGGACGCTTTGGCGTCGACTCCGGGAGCCGGAAAAGAAACTAAAATCCCTATGCGTCCTTTAGGTAAAACGGGAGTGGAGTTACCCATCCTCAGCATGGGAGTGGACCGGCCTGACAGCAATAATGTACTTCGTGCTGCCTTTAATTCCGGTATCATTCATTTCGATACGGCCCACCGGTACCAGAACGGACGGAATGAAGAGATGATCGGTAATTTCTTCGAAGGTAAACCGCGTAGTTCCTGCTTTATCGCAACTAAAGTCATGTTCGATTATCCGTTGCGGGACGATTTTGAACAAGACCTACTCGATAAACTGGCTGTCAGCCTGAAGCGTCTTAAAATGGATCATGTCGATCTCTTCTATACCCATTCCGTCAGTACAGCAGAAAAGATACAGGACAAACGTATCCTCGCTGTTTTACAAAAGATCAAGGCCGAAGGTAAAACGCGCTTTATCGGTTTCTCTTCCCACGACCAGAAACCGGAACTGATCGATGTCGCCATCGAAACCGGTATTTATGATGTTGCCCTGATCAGTTATAATTTCAAAATGAAGAATATAAAAGAGACGGACGAAGCAATCGAGCGGGGGGTAAAGGCAGGAATGGGCTTTATTGCTATGAAGACGATGGCAGGAGGCACCGAAGATGCCGACGGAAAGAAAAAGATAAACGGCCGCGCCTGTCTGAAATGGATCTGGCAAAATAAGAATATAACGACAGTTATCCCGGGTCTGACCAATTATGACCATCTGGATGAATGTCTGGCTGCCGCCCATGATATGGCGTTGACGCAGGAGGAACAGGATTACCTGTTGGCTTTATGCGACCAGGAGTCTTTGTACTGCCAGCAATGCGGTAAATGCCGTGAACAGTGTCCCGAACAATTGCCTATACCCGATATTATGCGTGCTTATATGTATGCCTACGGTTATAAGCATGCCCAACAATCGAAAGAAACCTTACTCGGCCTTGGGTTGAAGCAGGATATATGTACCGATTGCGATGTTTGCCAGGTGAATTGCCCTTCCGGCTTTGACGTCTCTAAGAAAATTGCATCTATTATCCCGGTTGTACAGGTACCGAATGAATTCCTGACTTAGCATGCAATTTGTCATTCTCTTTTTTTACCTTTGCCCGTAGACTAAACTAATATTAACATGAACAAGAAACTTATTCTTTCCTTGCTCGCTTTAGCCGGTGTTCCTGCCTTGATGATGGCAGCGGACGATGCACGTCTGTTGCGCTTCCCGGCTACCAATGGTAGCGAAATCGTTTTTTCGTATGCCGGCGATTTGTATAAGGTACCTGCAAAGGGTGGAGAAGCCCAGCGACTGACCTCACATGTCGGTTATGAAATGTTTCCTCGTTTTTCGCCGGATGGTAAAACGATTGCGTTTACCGGTCAATATGATGGAAATACGGAAGTGTTTACTATTCCTTCTACCGGAGGCGAACCTTTGCGCGTGACCTACACCGCAACCAACAAACGTGACGACCTGGGCGACCGTATGGGCCCGAACAACATCGTAATGACCTGGACGCCCGATGGCAGCCGTATTGTCTACCGTAATCGTATCAGCGACGGTTTTTCCGGTAAACTCTATACTGTGGACAAGGAAGGTGGCCTGTCTGATGTGATCGCACTGCCCGAGGGTGGTTTTTGTAGCTACTCACCGGATGGGAAACGGTTGGCATACAATCGCGTGATGCGTGAGTTTCGTACCTGGAAATACTATAAAGGTGGTATGGCAGACGATATCTGGATTTATGATCCTGAAAAGAAATCTGTTGAAAATATTACGGATAACGTAGCACAGGATATTATCCCCATGTGGATCGGTGATGAAATATTCTATCTCTCCGATCGTGACCGGACAATGAATATCTTTGTTTATAACACAAAAACGAAGCAGACTAGCAAAGTAACTGACTTCACAGAATACGATGTGAAATTCCCCAGTGCGAACGGAAATACGATCGTATTTGAAAATGGCGGTTATATCTACAAAATGGATGCTATTTCTAAAAATCCCGAAAAGGTAAATATCGAACTGACTTCGGATAATATATACGCCCGCAGTGAGATAAAAGACGGTTCACAGTACATTACGGAAGCCAGTATTTCTCCCGACGGCGAACGTATCGTAATTACCTCCCGTGGTGAAGTTTTCAACTTACCAGTCGATAAAGGGGTAACAAAGAATATCACCCGCTCACCGGGACAGCATGATCGTGACGCTCAGTGGTCGCCCGATGGAAAGCAAATCGCTTACATTTCTGATGGAACCGGCGAGACGGAACTGTATTTGCAGGAAGCAACAGGCAGCGAACCTGTTCAACTGACAAAGAACAACGATACGTATATCCGCTCTTTCGAATGGAGTCCGGATTCGAAGACAATTGTCTATACAGACCGTAAGAATCGTATCAACTTGTTGGATGTAGCAACAAAACAGGTAATTGTAGCTGTGCAAGACCCGATGGCAGAAATAAGGGATGTAACTTTCTCTCCGGATAGTAAATGGCTGACTTATTCCCGTCCGGCTAATAATGAACATAGCATTATTTATGTTTACGATATTGCCGGTAAGAAAGAATATCCGGTAACAGATAAGTGGTACGACTCCGGATCACCAGTCTTCAGTAACGACGGCAAATACCTGATATTCTCTTCCGCCCGTGATTTCAACCCGACTTATGGTTCATTGGAATGGAACCATGTGTATAATAATATGGAAGGAGTTTATCTGGCCCTGTTATCTAAAGAAACTCCTTCTCCTTTCCTGGAAAAGGATGCGCAGGTTGCAGTCAAAGAGGATAAAGTAAAGAAAGAAGAACCGAAGAAAGAGGCAAAAAAAGAAACTGCTTCTGAAACACCTGTTGTAAAGATCGACGTGGAAGGTATTTCCGAACGTATTGTTCAGCTTCCGCTGGCAGGTTCACGTTATGGTAATTTCTATGGCGATGGAAACAAGGTATATTATTTCGGCCGGGGCGGCACGAAGGTATATGACCTGGATAAACAGAAAGAAGATGTCGTAGCCGATGGTGCATCGATGTCAGTAACGCCCGGAAGTAAAAAAGCTCTTTTCTATAAAGGCGGAGAACTTTACGTAACCGATATCCCTTCCGGAAGGGCGGATCTTAGCGAAGCAGTCAACCTGTCGAATATGAAGATCACGACCGATTATCCGAAGGAATGGGCCCAGATTTTCGATGAAGCCTGGCGTGCCTACCGGGATGGTTTCTATGTTGAGAATATGCATGGAGTAGACTGGAAGGCGATCAAAGAAAAATATGCAGTCCTATTACCGTATGTAAAGACCCGTTTGGATCTGAACTATGTGATCGGTGAAATGATCGGCGAACTGAATTGCGGCCATGCCTATGTAAACCCGGGTGAACTGGATCGTCCGGAACGTATACAGACAGGTTTACTGGGAGCTGAAATATCCCGTGACAAGAGTGGTTTCTTCCGTTTGGAAAAGATCCTGCCGGGTGCTTCCTGGAGCAAAGATCTGCGTTCTCCGCTTACGGAGCCGGGTATCGAAGCCAAAGCCGGCGAATTTATCGTAGCCATCGATGGTGTTCCGACGAATAGTGTGAAAGATATGTACAGCTTATTGGTGGGTAAAGCCGGTGTGCCAACTGAACTTTCCCTGAACAGCAAACCGCAGTTGGCCGGAGCCCGTAAGATCGTGATCAGCCCGCTTGCCGAAGAATATTCTTTGTATCATTATAACTGGGTACAGGACAATATCAAAAAGGTGGATAAGGCGACGAATGGCCGTGTCGGATATATCTATATTCCGGATATGGGTGTAGAAGGATTGAACGAATTCTCCCGCTATTTCTATCCGCAGTTGGATAAAGAAGGTCTGATTATCGATGACCGTGCCAACGGTGGTGGTAATGTTTCCCCGATGATCCTCGAACGCTTGTCACGTGAACCGTACCGTCTGACAATGCGTCGCGGCTCCAACCATATCGGAACTGTTCCCGATGCAGTACAGGTGGGCCCGAAAGTTTGCCTTATCAACAAATATTCTGCTTCGGACGGTGACTTGTTCCCGTGGGGCTTCCGTGCCCTGGGCTTAGGAAAACTGATCGGAACCCGTACCTGGGGTGGTATCGTCGGTATCAGTGGTCCGCTGCCTTACATGGACGGAACCGATATTCGTGTACCGTTCTTCACCAGCTATGATCCGAAGACTGGCCAGTGGATCATCGAAAACCACGGTGTCGACCCGGATATCCTGATCGATAACGATCCGATCAAGGAGTGGAATGGCGAAGACCAGCAGCTGAACAAGGCGATCGAAGAAGTGATGAAAGATCTTCAGAACCGTAAGCCGTTGGCTCCGGTTCCGGCACCGAGGGACTTCAGCAAATAAATAAAAGTATATATGCTTTTCAGGAAAAGGTTGCATGCTATTGTCAAAAAGCGTGCAACCTTTTTTATTTTTTGTGCTATCGTTTAATAATTCTTTTACCTTTGCAAAGTAACTACATACGTTATGGATAAGGAATCACATCACATCTGTAATCTTAAAAGGGGAGATATCGCATCTTTTGAATACTTGTATAATTGTTGGAGTGGCAAGTTATACAATTTTGTAATGCGTATATCTCAAGGTGATACTTACCTGGCCGAAGAGATCGTTCAGTCCGTATTTATTAAGGTGTGGGAAGGTAGAGACCAGGTCGATGCCGACAAGTCGTTCGGTGCTTACATCTGCACTATCGCCAAAAATCAACTGGTCAACATCTATCAACACCGGATGCTCGAACAGGTTTATCAAGCTAAAATAAAAACATCTGAACCCATAGAGAATACAACAGAGAAAGAGGTCGACTATCATTTATTGGAAGAATATATCGGATCTTTGATAGAACAACTACCTCCTGCCCGTAAAGAAATATTTGTGTTGAGTCGTCGTAAGTTGCTGACAAATAAGGAAATCGCAGCAAAGCTCAATCTATCTGAAAATACCGTCGAGTCGCAGTTGACCAAAGCGATCGCTTTCCTCCGTAGCAAGATAGATCGTCATTATAATATCTCTATCCCCTTGCTCCTTTTTTTATTTATTGATTAATAAAAGTTAAAACCATAAATGTGGGTAACGGATTTTATTTCGTCGCCTGTATACCTAATAGACACGATAAAATGGAAAAGACAGATTACATACAATTATTCGATAAGTTCCTGCAGAAGCAGGCTACTCAGGAAGAAGTGCAGACACTTATCCAATGGCTGAAAAGCGAAGGTTCGTTTCAGGATTGGGCGGAAGAAGAGTGGGACAAGGCTTCTTCTACGATGGATGCCCGCTTACAACAAAAATTGTTGGGACAGATAAAGGAGAAGATCGGTCGTGAAAAGATAGAAGAGTTATCCGCGAAAGAAAATAAACAGCGTAGCCTCTATTCATGGGTTACCCGTGTAGCTGCCGTTGCCATATTATTGTTGTTGACCGGTCTGTCTGTCTATTATTATGCCATGAACCAACTGGTCATGGAAGATATGATCGTTTCGGTGGAAAAAGGGCAGAAAGCGAATGTGGTATTGCCAGACGGTTCCAAGGTATGGGTGAATTCAGATTCCAAACTATCTTATGGTAGCCGCTTCAATCAAAAGGAAAGAGTCCTTTCCCTGGAAGGAGAAGCCTACTTTGAAGTGACACCCGATAAAGATCGTCCTTTTATTGTGGAGACGAAAGAAATGGCAGTCCGTGCCCTGGGTACCAGCTTTAATGTGAAATCGTATGAAGAGGAAAGAGATGCTTCGACCGTATTACGGACAGGAAAAGTGGAAGTAACGACCGACTCAGATTGTCTTGTTTTAAATCCTAACGAGAAGATCGTTTTCAATAAACAAACAAGACACATGGAGAAAAGCGGTGTGGATAATGCAGTCGATTACATCAACTGGAAGTACAATGAATTGACTTTCAACGGTGAAACCTTCGAGAGCATAGCCCATACGTTAGAACGGTATTATAATACCCGGATTGTATTCGAATCGGAATCGCTGAAGAAATACCGGTTTACGGGTACTCCCGGCAATACAAGCCTGGAAAGTATTCTACAGATATTATCCCTCACTTCACCTTTGACATATGAGGTAAAGGATAGTGTGATTGTCTTACGCGAGAATATGAAGGAGAAGGCTTATTATGAGAAAGCATTGAAATAACAACAAATAATACTATGTTTAATATTTAATCTTTTATCGATATGAAAAATACAGAATAAACTTATTTCAAAAAGAATGGGACAATGCAAAGCATCATCCCATCCCGTAGTTCATAAACCGCACTTGGGTATCTCGCAAATAACAAGTGCAATTATAAATACCATTAAGTCTACAAAATTATGAGAATTTTATTAACTAGGGCATATTATGCCCTTAAAAAACGGCAATTTAAGTCAATTAAATTAATCTTACTTATATTGTTAATCTCCCCATCGTTATTAGCTCAGGTAACGATAACGGTTAAAAATCAGTCTATACGACAGGCTTTAAAAGAAATCGAACGTTTAAGTAACTATAAGTTCTTTTACAATAATGATTTGTCCAGCCTGGATAAAGTAGTCTCCCTGTCTGCCAAAGATGAAAGTATCGAGGCTGTTATGAGCAAGCTCCTTGCAGGTACGGATATTTCTTACAAACAGGATAATAACAACCTGATAGTCCTCACTTTAAAAGCAACTACCCCGAAGCAGGCAGCTAGTGACCAGAAAATAAAAGGTACCGTGGTTGATGAAAGTAACCAGCCGGTTATTGGTGCCAATATCGTTGTTGAAGGAACCACAAATGGTACTATTACCGATCTGGACGGTAACTTCTCTTTACAGGTTCCCGAAAAAGCAGAACTGCGTATCTCGTATATCGGTTATCTGGACCAGAAAGTAAAGGTTGGAAATAATACGACATTACACATCGTTTTAAAGGAAGATACACAAACATTGGATGAAGTTGTTGTGGTCGGTTACGGAACAATGAAGAAAAGCGATATTACCGGTTCGGTTGCATCCGTTAGATTAGATGATTTAAAAGAAGGTGCTAGCACCTCTGTCGATCAAATGCTTTTAGGAAAAAGTGCTGGTGTAAATGTTGTACAAAACAGTGGCGAACCTGGTGGAGGTTTTTCTGTAAATATTCGTGGAGCGAGTTCTATTAATGGTGGAGTTTCCCCCCTATATGTAATTGATGGTGTGCCTATCGATAATTCCCGTCCTGTATCTCAAGGGTCTATTGTGGGGTTTAGTGATAACAGGAGCCCTAGAAACCCCATGTCGTCTATTAATCCATCGGATATTGAATCTCTTGAAATTCTGAAAGATGCATCTGCTACAGCCATTTACGGTTCGAGAGGTGCCAATGGTGTTATCTTGATTACGACGAAAAGTGGTAAAGCTGAAAAAATGAAGGTTAGCTATTCGGGTTCCATCGGAATTCAGAGTCCTTCAAACAAACTAGATCTGTTAAGTGCTGCAGATTACAAAAGAGTGCTGAATGAAATTATTGATGCAGGCGGTGACAATGAAGCTAACCGGGTAGGAGATATAGCGAATGGAGGTGTTGGTACAGACTGGCAGGATGAAGTAACCAGACAAAATGCAATTACTCACGAACATCAATTATCATTTTCCGGAGGAAATAGTAAAACATATTATTATACATCTTTTAATTATGTAAATCAGGAAGGTATTGTTAAAAATACTAGTTTTGAAAGAATAGGAGCCAGATTGAACCTTAAGTCCGATATTAACAGCAAGTTGCAAATTGGTATGAATGTTTCCGGTACTTATATGAAAGACCATTTTGTTGCAAACGGATTTGGAGTGAATGAGAATGCTGGTGTGATGTATACGGCTTATAATTATGATCCTACTGTCGCTGTTAAAGATGCAGATGGAAATTATGCATTATCTCCTATTCTTACACTCGATAACCCTATGGCTTTGAATGAAGGAATGACTTCCTATTCTGATACATATAGAATTCTGGCGTCAGCATTTGGTGAATATCATATCACAAAAGATTTATTTCTGAGATTGAATTTAGGTACTGACTTTATGAATGAAAGTAGAAAAAACTTTGTATCAAGTCTAACTAAACAAGGTAAATTCAATAATGGAATCGGATCGAATCAGAATTCAGAGAAAAGCAACTATATAGTCGAAGGTACGGCAAATTATAGTAAAACAATAAAGCAACATAGTTTTGGAGCATTGGCTGGTATTTCCTACCAACGTTATGTCACTAGTTACTTAAATAATAGAGCTGCAGGTTTTCCCAATGAATCACTAGGTGCAGAGAATTTGAATTTAGGAAATCAGGAAACATTCAGGATGCAGAATTCTGTAACAGGTAACAGATTAGCCTCTTATATTGGTCGTGTAAATTATTCTTTTGACGATAGATATTTGGCAACAGTAACTTTTAGAGCTGACGGCTCTTCCCGTTTTGGTAAGAATAATAAATTCGGTTATTTCCCGTCGGCAGCTTTGGCATGGAGACTCTCAAATGAAGCTTTTCTAAAAAATATAGATCAAATATCTTCTTTAAAGCTTCGTTTGGGTTGGGGTAGAACCGGTAATCAGGAGATTGGAGATTACCCTGCATTAAGTACTTACGAGTCAGCAGGTTCTGCTATATGGGATGGAAAGCAAATGGTTGGGACTGGACCCGCTAAAATACCTAATCCGGATTTGAAATGGGAAACAACAGACCAGATTAATTTAGGACTTGACTTCGGTGTATTTAATAACCGTATTAATGGCGGTCTCGATTATTTCTGGAAAAAAACAACAGATATGCTTTTACAGTTACCAGTGCCACAGTCAACAGGTTATAATAGCATTTTATCAAATATCGGAAGAATTGATAATAAAGGTATTGAACTCTTCTTGAATACAGTAAATGTCGATACTCGTAATTTTAAATGGGAGTCAAATATCACATTTACTTCTATGAGAAATAAGGTCAAAGATCTGGGTGGTATTGATGAAATTATTATTGGTGCTGGCTATACCCATGTGGAACAAGTGGCCATCCGTAAGCCAGGATTGCCGTTAAATTCTTATTATGGATGGGAAGTTGCAGGTGTTTGGCAGGAGAACGATGATTTTAGTAAAATGAAAGAAGATTATAAGCCTGGTGATCTAAAATATGTAGATCAAAATAATGATGGCGTTATTAATAATGAAGATAGAGTTGTATTAGGCAATTCGTTCCCCGATTTTCAATGGTCTTTTGGTAATACATTTACCTATAAGAACTTTGATTTATATGTCTTTTTTGAAGGAGTACAGGGTGTAGATATGCTGAACGGCAACTTGATTGATAGCTATTTCCCAATCAATTTTAGACGAAACAAGTTTGCTGAACCTTATCTAAATAGATGGACTCCAGAAAATCCGACAAATGAATATCCGTCTTTTGTGGATCCTCTAAAACAAGGTCGTAAAGTTGTTAACTCTCGTACATTATCTGATGCTTCGTATGTAAGACTGAAAACGATTCGTTTGAGTTATACATTTCCTAAGTTGAAAAGTCTTATTCAATCGTTGCAATTGTATGTAACAGCAGAAAATTTATTTACAATTACTGATTATGTCGGTTTAGACCCGGCTATTAATCCGAATAGTAACTCTAATTTCCGAATGGATTTTAATGCTTATCCAAGTGCGAGAACATTTATTTTCGGTGCAAAGATTGATTTTTAATGAACGAAATAAAAGAGAAATATATGAAATCAAGAAATAAAATAACAGTCTATCTGCTTTCTTTATGCGGGTTGTTATCACTTCAGGGATGTGAAGGTATCCTCGATGAACCAGTAAAATCACAATTCACAGAAAGTACTTTGTTGGCTACAAAATCTGGTATTGAATCAGTGTTAGTAGATGCCTATGCCAAAGATGGTGGAATCAGGGATGTAATCAAAAGAGGTGAAATGACTACTGATATCATGTGGCAAACAGGAGGGGGCGAGAATGGAACCGCTGTACCATTGATTAATTTCCGTTGGGATTCATCCAGTACTTTAGAGGCATTCAACTGGATGAACCATTGGCAGGAAATAAGGAATACAAATATTGTGTTGGCTAATACGCCTGGTGCATCTGGTTTTACCAATGAAGCTGAAAGAACCAGTTTGTTGGCTGAAGCTCGGTTTATCAGAATATGGGCTTATTATCAGTTGTGGGATCAATTCGGTCCGGTTCCTATTCGGAAAAGCTTGGATGATCCTCTTGAGCTGCCGCGTGCGACGGATGAAGAGTTTAAAGAGTTTATCGAGTCGGAGTTAAAAGCCATTATTCCAGATCTTTATGAAACAGGGAAACAACCGGCTTATGGTCGTGCTCATAAAGGTGCAGCCCAGACATTACTTTGTATATGGTACTTAAATACACATCAGTGGCAGAATTGTGCGGATATGGCAAAAGAAATAATGTCAAGTAATAAGTTTGCTTTATGTCCAGATTATAACAAGATGTTTGCTTTGGAAAATGAGAAGAATGAAGAATTTATTTGGGTAAAGACTTATTTGGCAAATAGTGGTCAGACTAATAATATTCTTGCAACAAATTTGCCTTGGGATTTTTATAAAGGACTCGATGGTGGTATAGAAGGAGTAATTAATGAAAAATGGTCTAATTTTGCTTCGCAATATCGCTTCTATGATGAATTTTATTATAGTTTTGCTCCTGAAGACCAACGTAAAGGACGTATATTGACCAAATATGAAGATTCGAAAGGGAAAGTAATTGATTTACTTGTTGATTATAAGGATGCTACCCGTGGTATGAAATACCCACCGGATCCGAATGCTTCAGCTAATAATCATGGTAATGATTTTCCATTTTTCAGATATGCAGAAATATTATTGGCTAGAGCAGAGGCTTTGAACGAATTGAACGGTCCGAATCAGGAGTCTGTTGATTTATTGAACCAGATTAGAAACAGAGCAGGTTTAGGTAACGTGACTTTATCCGATTTTCATTCAAAAGAAGCATTTGTAGATCAACTATTAAATGAAAGAAAATGGGAATTCTGGAACGAAGGAAAACGAAGAAGAGACTTAATCCGTACAAATCGATTTATCAAATGTGCACATGATCGCGGTATTACTAATGCACAAGATTTCCATGTTTGGTTCCCGATACCCCAGTCTGCCATCGATGCTAGTTCATTATTGAAGCAGAATGATGGATATTAAATATATAATTATTGATTGAAATGAAAAACAGATTAATTGTACTTAGTCTTGCAAGTTTGACACTGGTAGCTTGCTCTAAGGCTACCTCTGAAAAACCTAATGTGGTTATAATATTGGCAGATGACCTGGGATGGGGAGATGTTAGCTTTCATGGTAGTACAATTAAGACTCCTAATATAGACCGCCTCGCTAGTGAAGGAATTGAGATGGACCGTTTTTACGCGGCTCCTATCAGTTCCCCTTCAAGAGCCGGACTAATGACAGGTCGGTATCCGAGTCGGTTTGGTTTTCGTGAAGCCGTTATCCCGCCATGGCGGGAGGACGGTCTTGACGAGAACGAATGTACGATAGCTGATGTCCTTGGTGAAAATGGTTATTCAAACCGTGCGATTATAGGTAAATGGCATCTTGGTCATACGAGAAAAGCTCATTATCCACTCAATAGAGGTTTTACTCATTTTTATGGGCATCTTAATGGAGCTATCGAATATTTTACTCACAACCGTGAAGGAGAACTCGACTGGCATAATGATTGGGAGTCGTGTTATGATAAAGGATATTCAACGGATTTGATCACAAAAGAAGCTGTGAGATGTATCGATAAATATTCTAAAGAAGGTCCTTATTTCCTTTATGTTGCATATAATGCTCCTCATACTCCATATGAAGCACCGGAAGATGAGATAGCAGAACATATTCCTCTTAATGAATTTAATGCTCTTGAGAATAAAAAGGATAAAGATGGTTGGCGTTATCGGGCTATGGTGACCCGTATGGATAAAGGTATAGGACATATCCTTGAAGCGATTGAGGCTTCCGGACAAATGGATAATACGATAATTCTTTTTATGAGCGATAACGGAGGAGTACCTAATATGGAACCTTATTCGAACAGCGGTCCTTTGCGTGGACATAAGTTTGACGAATGGGATGGTGGTGTCAGAGTGACAGCTGCTATCTATTGGAAGAATGGTTTTAAGCAAGGAGGTCGCAAATTAGACCAGGTAACAGGTATTGTCGATATTCTTCCTACGCTTGCTGATATTATAGGAGTAAATAAGTCTCCGAAACATCCTTATGATGGTCTCAGTGTTTATTCCGTACTGAAAGGTGAACAGGAGAGTTTTGATCGTGATATGTATTTGGGGCTTGGTGCAGCTGTAAATCACGACTGGAAATTCATTCTTGCTGGACGTAATCCTGGATTAGGTCTAAAAGAGAACTTCCTTGTTGACTATGCGAATAATCCTTTTGAAGAAGATCAAAAGGCTCTTCCTGGAAATGACGAGATAAAAGAGAAAATGAAGGTTTATATACAGAAATATGATACCATCACTCCTTCTGTACCAGAAGTTCCTTATGGAAAAGGTAAAGCAGGCTTTGTTGCTCCTAGAGAATGGAAAGTAACTAAACCATAGAATTGGTAAAGACTTTTGTGTATGACAATAATTTGTGGAAAATTGTACTAAACAAACTATTGTTATACGCTAAAGATCTGAAGTTATTAAAATTAAAATGTCTTTTTCCCATGAATAAAGCAATCTTATTATTAACAGCTTGCACTGGTTTTATTCATACATCGGAGGTCGTAGCCCAAAAGCAGAAGCCTAATATTGTATTGATTATCACTGACCAGCAAAGGGCTGATCTTTGTGGTCGAGAGGGGTTCCCCTTACCTGTTACTCCCTATGCTGACTCGTTAGCTTCCAAATATGTCTGGTTTAATAAGGCGTATACGGCAGCTCCGGCAAGTGCTCCGGCTCGTTGTTCTTTATTAACGGGAAGATTTCCCAGTGCAACTCATGTGCGAACAAATCATAATATTCCTGATGTATATTATGAGAAAGATATGTTGGATATGTTCAAAGAGAGTGGGTATCGTACGGCTCTGGTTGGAAAAAACCATACATATCGAAAGGGAAATACTGAATTTGATTATTTTGTCGGATATGGACATCGCGGCAAGGATAAACCCGAAACAAATGACGAAAAGGCATTTGCTCGGTTCCTGAATAAGGAAGTACCGGGACATTACTTGAAGCCGGCTCCTTTTTCGGTAGAACAGCAACAGCCTTATCAGATTGTGAGTTATGCATTGGATTGGATTCAACAACAAAAAGATTCTCCTTTCTTTATTCAAGTATCCATTCCCGAACCTCATACTCCGTCTCAAGTCTGTGATCCCTATTTCTCTATGTTTCCTCCGGAAAATTTGCCTCCGCTTCTGACTTCCCGTAAAGACCTGGAAAAGAAAGGAGATAAATATGTGGCATTAGCTGCATTGGAAGATAAAGCATGTCCAGATTTGCAACAACAAATTCCTCAACTGAGAAGTATCTATTTAGGTATGGTTCGTATGATTGACGACCAGATCAAACGATTGATGGAAGGAATAAAGTCATGTGGGCAAGATGAGAATACGTTGTTCATCATCCTTTCTGATCATGGAGATTATTGTGGCGAATACGGATTGATCCGTAAAGGAGCAGGAGTTGCCGAATCGCTAACACGGATTCCTATGATCTGGGCTGGCTATGGTATTAAACCGCAAAGTAAACCAATGGATGCATGTGTATCTATTGTCGATATATTCCCTACGCTTTGTAGTGTTGTTGGAGCTGAAATCCCGGTAGGAGTTCAGGGACGTAGTCTTTGGCCGATCTTAAAAGGAGAAGACTATCCGTGCGAAGAATTCTCCAGTATTGTTGTTGAACAAGGATATGGTGGGGAAGATTTTACTCTTGAAGAACCTCTGACTTTTGAAGAATCAGGAAGTTGCCGGACGGATGTCGAAGGTAGTTTTGACGGATTAAATCCCTGGACACAAAGCGGTTCTTTGCGGATGATCCGGAAAGGCGACTGGAAATTAGTAATGGATAATAACGGACGAGGAGAACTGTATAATCTGAAAGCAGACCCATCAGAGATAAACAATCTGTTTGATAATAAAAAGAATCTATCCGAACAGGTTGATTTATTGAAAGATATGATAACTTGGAATATTCGCTTACAGGATCCGTTACCTATTCCTCGTAGTCGGTATCCTTTTAAACAGAATCCATATAATTACCATAAAAATATTTACCATGAATAAAACAGTTTTACTAGTAGCAGCAAGCTGTGGTTTGGTCCATACAATGGATGCGGCAGCCCAGCAACAAAAGCCTAATATAATCATTGTTTATACCGATGATATGGGAATAGGCGATTTATCATGTTATAACAGCGGCTGGGTAGCCACCCCTAACATCGATAAACTGGCCTCGGAAGGCTTGAAGTTTAATCATTATTACACCTCGTCGCCGGTGAGTTCGCCATCCCGTGTGGGGCTGACCACCGGGATGTTCCCTACGGAGTGGGGTATTAATACTTTCCTGCATGAACGGAGAGGGAATGCCGATTGTGAACAATGCGACTATCTGGACAGCAATGCCCCTACGATAGCCAAATCACTGAAGGCAGCCGGCTATGCAACCGCGCATATTGGAAAATGGCATATGGGAGGTGGCCGCGATGTGGACGATGCACCGCAAATCCCCCAATATGGTTTCGATGAATATGTTACGACCTATGAAGGTCCTGATCCCGATCCTCTTATCACAGCCTCCAATTGGATCTGGAGTGAAAAAGACAGCATCCAGCGTTGGGACCGTACAGGCTATTTTGTAGACAAGACCCTGGATTACCTGGCCCGCCATAAAGATAAACCCTGTTTTGTCAACCTTTGGCCGGACGATATGCACGATCCGTGGATTCCTTCATCCGGTTTTTATCCGATATCGGAGTCGTGGGCAACGCGTAATAACTTCGTAGCCGTGCTAACCCAATACGATAAACAAATCGGTCGTTTAATGGAAGGACTGGAACGGTTGGGAATCAGTGAAAATACCTTGGTAATCTTCACCAGTGACAATGGTGCGCTTCCAACTTTTGATAACGCACGTACCAACGGCCTGCGTGGTTCCAAGAACAGTATCTACGAAGGAGGTGTCAATATGCCTTTTATAGTTTGTTGGCCCGGAACAATCAAAGGTGGAGTAACAGACAACGAGAGTGTGATCAACGCAGTAGACCTTTATCCCTCTTTGTGCCGTATCGGAGGAGCGAGGTTGATCGACGGTTTTGAATACAGCGGTGAAGATATGAGTCAGGCTTTGTTAGGAATAAAACCTCAGAAGCGAAGCAAAGATATGATGTGGGATTTCGGACGTAACAAATATTTCAATAAACCTCAGAAAAAACAACGTAGTCCGCATCTTGGTATCCGTCGGGACAACTGGAAGTTATTGGTAGATTCGGACGGAAAGAATATCGAACTTTACGATATAGTACTGGACCCGCATGAAACGACGGATCTCTCAGCTAAACATCCGGAGCTTTGTTCAGAACTAAGTAAAAAAGTGATTGACTGGTACTTTACGAAAAGGAAGGTGCGTACGAAAGAGAACAGCAAGAATTAATAATTAACAGTCGTATGAATAAAAGTATATTGAAATTAGGCTATCTGGGAGCAGTGACAGTATTGGCTCCCAGCCTGTCAGCCCAGCAGGACACCCGTCCGAATATCCTTGTTATCCTGGCGGATGATATGGGATTTTCCGACCTGGGTTGTTATGGTGGTGAGATCCATACTCCCAACCTGGATAAGTTGGCAGCGGAAGGTCTTCGCTTCACCCATTTTTATAATACAAGCCGTAGTTGTCCTACCCGTGCATCGTTGTTGACAGGGCTCTACCAGCACCAGGCAGGTATCGGTCGTATGACCTTCGACGATCATCAACCGGGTTACCGCGGCACGATGACACACAACGGGGTTACCATTGCCGAAGCTCTGAAAGAGAACGGTTATCAAACAGCTTGGGTTGGTAAATGGCATATTGCCGAAACCCCATTACGCCCTGATNGGACAGCTACGGCAAAAGACGAGCCCTATAATCCGAGCAGTAACCGCCAGCGTACCAGAAATATTTCACGTAACAGCATGGACGACAAACGGGAAGATACCAACGAATATACACTCAACCTGTTGTTGAACTACGAAAAGCAACTAGGCAAACATAACTTACAGGCCCTGGCCGGTTTCTCGCAGATAAAGAATGAATGGACACATAACCAGGCACAACGCTGGGACTTTTATAACAACGACGTTCCTTCCATCAACATGGGTTCCGAAAGCTCCTGGAAAAGCTACGGATACAACAATGAATTCGCCCTGCGCTCTTATTTCGGCCGTCTGAACTATAATTACGACAACCGTTACCTGCTCGAAGCGAATCTGCGTTATGACGGTACATCCCGTTTCACCGGAGATAATCAATACGGAACATTCCCCTCCTTCTCTGCCGGTTGGCGTATCTCCAACGAAGCATTCTGGAGCGACGAACTGCGTAATATCGTTTCCGACCTGAAACTGAGAGCTTCCTGGGGTAAGACCGGTAACCAGACTGCCGATCTATATGCCTTCTACGAAAGTTATACCTCCACCTCTTATAATTTTGGCGGTAACCTGGTACAAGGCTATATGCAGAAAGAACTTGCCAACAAAGACCTGAAATGGGAAACAAGTACACAAACCGACGTCGGTATCGATGCAGGCTTCCTTAACAACCGCCTGACACTTACAGCCGACTATTATTACAAGAAAACGGACGGTATCCTGGTGAAATTACCGATCTCCGGAACTATCGGCCTCGATGCTCCGGTACAGAATGCTGCTGTTGTCGACAATAAAGGTTTTGAACTGGCTCTCGACTGGAAAGACAATATCGGTGATTTCTATTATGGCGTCAACTTCAACATCTCCAACAACTGGAACAAAGTGATCAGCCTGGGTGGTGCAAATCCGACCCTCGACGGTGGAACAGCCGACGTTATAACAACTGTCAGGGAAGGTTATCCGATCAACTCTTACTGGGGTTATCAGACAGACGGATTCCTGACACAGGAAGATCTCGACAACAAGTACCCTGTTTACGACAGTAGAATGACATTAGGTGATGTTAAATACGTAGACCGCAACAAGGATGGCAAGATCGATGCAGAAGATATGACCGTGATCGGTAACGAGTTTCCACGCTACCCGTTCGCCTTCTCTGCCAACTTTGCTTATAAAGGTTTCGACTTCTCCTTCATGTTCCAGGGAGTAATGGATGCCCAGACCCGCGTATCGGGAGCATTGGCTGAAGGCGGTAACTTCGAAGGTTTCACCCTCGATATATTCAAGGATTACTGGACACCGGAAAATACGAATGCACGTTTCCCCCGTCCACGTAAGAGTGTGGATTACAACTCTATGATGTCTGACTTCTGGGTAATAGATGCCGGTTACATCCGTCTGAAAAATGTACAGTTAGGTTACACGCTCCCAAAAACATTGAGTCAGAAAGCTTACCTCGAAAAGGCACGTATTTACCTGGCCGGAAGCAACCTATTGACATTCTCGCCACTCAAAGAATGGGGACTCGACCCGGAATTCGTATCAGGACGTTTTCTGTATTATCCTCAGACTTCGGTATATACAATCGGAGTTAACTTGACATTCTAAATACTATTAATGTTGAAATATAATTCATTATGAAGAAGATTTTTATATATCTAGCTTTACCATGTATCGTATTCGGATGCGACGTACTCGATACGATTCCGACCGACCGTATTTCTTCTGAAATATTCTGGACAACCGACAAGGATGCCGAATATGCATCCAACGCCATCTACCGTTTCCTGGAAGATCACGGAACTTTACTGAGCCGTGACGAGATGTCGGATATTGCACGTGCAACTTTCGAAACCTCGGATGAGACAAAGATAGAAGCCAGTATCGCAGACCCTCAGACCAACCTCTTCCAGAACACCTGGAATGATCTGTACAAGGGTATCCGCCGTTGTAACGACTACATGGCCAACGTAGACAAGATAACTCCCGAAAACGAAGCTAAAGTAAATACCTATACGGCTGAAGTTCGCACCCTACGCTGTTATTTCTACTCCCGTCTGGTAGCCTATTTTGGAGATGTTCCTCTGATTACAACACCGATAGGCATCAGCGAATCGAAAGAACTAACACGGACTCCTGTTTCGGAAATATACGATTTCATCTATAAGGAAATTACCGGATCTGTCAATGATCTTCCGGTAAAAGCCAGCGAAACTGGCCGTGTAACCAAAGGTGCCGCTCTCGGATTACTGGCACGAACAATGTTGTTTGCTGCAGGTAACGTAACAGGAACAGACGATCAATCGACACTCTACTTCCAGAGAGCCAAAGAGGCTGCAGATGCTGTAATCGCTCAGGGTAACTATTCACTGTTACCCAATTACAAAGATTTGTTTACGTATGAAAACGAGAACAGCCAGGAAGTGATATTCGACAAACAGTTTATGAAGGATGTCTACGCCAATTCGGTAATGAACAACTTCGGTGCCGTATCATTAGGAAACAACGGATCAATGATGTCGCCGACCGGTCTGCTTGCCGATGAGTTTGAAACGGTCAACGGAAAAAAGATCACAGAAGACAGCTCTTACGACCCGATGAATCCTTACGAAGGACGTGATCCCCGACTCAAATACACACTATACACACCGGGGGACGAGCTGCCTAATGGAGCCATTTACGACTCTCGCCCGGGTTGGAGCACGACAGGAGATGTAATCGGAGCCAGTTACCAGGTATCTAAAACCGGATTACTTCCGAAGAAATATATCAATGCAGAAGATATCGGTCAGAGTAACCGTACAAATTGCGGCATCAACCTCATCATTATGCGTTATGCCGAAATCCTGCTGATTGCTGCCGAATCCCGCATCGAGCTGAATACGGAAATGGATCGTGCTTTACAATATATCAACCAGATCCGCCAACGTTCGGATGTAAACATGCCAGCCTTGTCCGGTATCACATCTCAAACCGCCCTACGTGAAGCTGTCCGACATGAAAGAATGGTCGAACTGGCTCTGGAAGGCCATCGTTTCTTCGATATCCGCCGTTGGAAAATTGCTGAAAACGTTTGTAACATGGATAAAATAGAAGGAATGCGTTACGTGGATAAAGAGACGGGGAAACTGGTAACGGTTACCACCGACTACAAGAAAAAATTCACTTCCAGAGATTATCTGTGGCCTGTTCCATACAACGAGAGACAATTGAATAATAATTTAACTCAAAATAATGGTTGGAATTAATCATGAAGACATTAATATTTAGAACATTACCCATTGCAGCACTGGCCTTCTCGGCCAGTGCATGTAATGCCAAGGAGAATAAGGAAAAAAAAGAAAATAGCAGACCCAATATCCTTGTTATCCTAGCGGATGATATGGGATTTTCCGACCTGGGGTGTTATGGTGGTGAGATCCATACTCCCAACCTGGATAAGTTGGCAGCGGAAGGTCTTCGCTTCACCCATTTTTATAATACAAGCCGTAGTTGTCCTACCCGTGCATCGTTGTTGACAGGGCTCTACCAGCACCAGGCAGGTATCGGTCGTATGACCTTCGACGATCATCAACCGGGTTACCGCGGAACTATGACACACAACGGGGTTACCATTGCCGAAGCTCTGAAAGAGAACGGTTATCAAACAGCTTGGGTTGGTAAATGGCATATTGCCGAAACCCCATTACGCCCTGACCAGCGTCAGTGGCTGGCACACCAGGTGCAACACGATGAATTTGCACCCAAAGATAACTATCCGATCAACCGTGGTTTCCAGGATTGTTACGGTACGATCTATGGAGTGGTGGATTATTTCGACCCGTTCAGCCTGATCAGTGGAGATAAGCCGGTGAATTCTGTTCCAGATGATTATTACAGCACGATTGCACTGGCTGATACGGCAGTCGCCTACGTGAATAAATATGCAAAAACGGATAAGCCGTTCTTTATGTATCTGGCTTTCCACTGCCCACATTGGCCGTTGCATGCACTACCTGAAGATATAGAAAAGTATAAAGATACTTACAAAGACGGTTGGCAGGCTATCCGGGAAGCCCGCTACCAGCGGATGAAAGAAATGAAACTGTTCGGTGATGCTGACAATTTCCTATCTCCCCGCCAGTTTACCGACTCATGGGACGAGAACCCGACCAAGGAATGGGATGCCCGTGCGATGGCAGTCCATGCAGCTATGGTAGACCGTATGGATCAGGAGATCGGTCGTGTGATAGAGACGCTAAAGAAGAACGGACAGTTGGATAATACCCTGATCCTCTTTATGTCGGATAACGGTTGTAGTAACGAAGATTGCCAGAATTACTCGGAAGGAGAGAATGACCGTCCTGCCGAAACACGCGATGGCCGTAAGATCGTTTATCCAAAAGAGAAAGAGATAATGCCTGGCCCGGAAACGAGTTATGCCTCTGTGGGTGCCAGATGGGCGAATGCCGCCAATACGCCGTTCCGTTTCTGGAAGGCAAAATCGTATGAAGGAGGAATTTGTACTCCGATGATCGCCCACTGGCCGAAAGGGATCAAGCAGCCGAAAGGAAGTGTTAATACCCAAATGGGGCATGTGATGGATATAATGGCAACCTGCCTTGATATATCCGGTACCGACTATCCGACGGAATACAATGGAAATAAGATCATTCCATTGGCCGGCAAAAGTCTGGACCCGATCTTTAAAACAGGGACGCGCCAGGGACACGACGAATTATGCTTCGAGCATTTCAACGAGAAAGCCCTGATCGATGTCTCCGGCTGGAAGATCGTCTGGCCGAACAATAAAAAGGACTGGGAACTTTATAACTTAAATGAAGATCGCAGTGAGATGCATAACCTGGCCGATCAGTATCCGGAAAAGGTAAAAGAGATGGTAGCCCGGTATGAGGAATGGGAGAAAGATTATATGGTCGTTCCCCGTCCGGAATAAAAATAAAAAAGATAACAAAGGGGCTATCCACCGACGATAAATAGCCCCTTTGTTTCTCGCTTTCCAATCAGCGATTTATCAAAAACCGAAGGTTATCTGACCAATTTCAATTCCCCGATCAGACGCGGGCATTTTCCCCATTTGTCGATCATATAAAGGACATAACGGATATCTACTGCAATACAACGTTGCAGATCCGGTTCAAAAGCAATGTCACCGCTCATGGCTTCCCAGTTTCCATCGAAAGCAAGACCGATCAAGCGGGCATTTTTATCGAATACCGGACTTCCCGAGTTTCCACCTGTAATATCGTTGTTCGATAAGAAGCAAAGCTGTAGTTCTCCTTTTTCATTAGCATACTGGCCAAAATCCTTACTACGGATCATATCCAGAATTTCCGGCTGTACCCAGAATTCATCGTCTTCCGGATTTTCTTTTTCCAGAATACCTTTTTCCGTAGAATAATAATCATACCAGGCGGCATCATACGGATGGTATCCACCGATAGAACCATAACTTAAACGCATAGTAAAGTTTGCATCCGAAGAAAGAGCTTCATCAGGATACATTTCTTTCAGACCTGCAAAATACAGACGTTCGCCTTTTTCAATTTCGTAATGGGCATCACCCATAAATTGCTGTAATTCGAACAGGGAAATCAAAGTAGATAGGCTCAGTTCCGCTGCCGGATCTTTCTTCAGTTTTGCATACAGTTTCGGATTCTTCAGCATCTTTTCGATATTATCGTAAGATAAAAGTGAAGTCTTTTTAAAGACATCTGCCGCATATTTAGCATAGTCACCTTTATACTTTTTATCGACTTTCTGATAGATATCCGGAAGGTACTGGGCAGGAACACGCTCTTTCACCACCTTCATCATAGCGGCCAGTACTTTCTGGTCGAGAGTAGCATCGTAATCCTTAAAGAACGGTTTGATCTTGTCTTCCAGGACAACGTCTATTTCCTCCGGAGTAGAACCGCTGACATCTACACCCTGCACCATACGTGCCAGACGCACAATTTCAGTTCCGCTGACAAACGCTTCCATCAGGTAAGTCGATACATTCTTATATTCGTCGGTTGAAGTATACCCTTTTTCCAACAAACCTAATACTTCACCATATTTAGCCTGACGCTCCGGAGTCTGACTCACCCAGTTTGCAAAAGCAGCTTCTTCTTCCTTCTTACGCTCCAATACATTCAGGTTTGCTAAACCACGGTTCATTCCGATCGAATTCTTCCAGTAATTGGAACTACCGGCATATTTCGAAGCATATTTGATACGTACTTCGTCACTGGCCAACATAGCTTCTTTCCAGATAGCCTGCTTAACACCACGTACATCGATACGGGGCTTGTTACTGTCTTCAATACGTTGTTTCACACCCCAAGATGACAGATAACGGTCCGTACTTCCCGGAAAACCGATCGTCATGGCGTAATCCTTATCCTGGTATCCCTGCAGGGAAACTTCAGCTACATATTTAGGACTATAAGGTTTGTTATCCTTGTTATATGATGCCGGCTTATTATTAGCATCAGCATATACGCGGAATACAGAGAAATCGCCTGTATGACGCGGCCACATCCAGTTATCGGTGTCACCACCGAACTTTCCTACGGAGCTGGGCGGAGCAAAGACCATACGAACGTCGTTAAACACATCGTATACAACCAAAAAATACTTATTATTATTATAGAAAGGTACTACATCGGCAGCCTGAAACTCAGTGTTTCCGATAGAATCGCAAATAACTTGTCCGATAGAGTCGGCAGCGGCCAAACGAAGATATTCTTCTTCGATATTATTGATTTCACTGTTGATACGATCACTTACATCCACTGTTTCACGCAGGTAACGTACACTTAAGCCCGGGACTGGCAATTCTTCTTCTTTAGTCTGAGAAACAAAACCATCTTTCAAATAGTCGTGCTCAACACTACTCAACTGCTGGATCGAACCGAAACCACAATGGTGATTGGTAAAGACCAACCCTTCTTCCGATACGGTAATACCAGTACATCCACCACCAAAAATAACAACAGCGTTGGCCACACACGGGTCAGTTTCACTGTAAAGCTGCTTGTAGGATGGGACAAATCCCAGTTCCTGCATTCTCGCCAGATTCTGTTTGTTCAATTCCTTCAGAACCCACATACCCTCATCGGCATATACCTGGCCTGCAGCAATCAGAAGCAGTAAAACTGCCCACACCTTCTTCATAAAATTCATTCTTTTATTTATTCTATTAGTAATTTGATATTCTTTGCATTTACACGAGCCTCCAACCATTCTCGTATTTTTTGTTGTTCTTTTTCATTGATACGCTCTTTACTTTTCAGGTAAACCAACATAACCGTATCCTGCCTCATGCTGTCGGTAGTTACAATATAGGTATTCGAACAGGAAGCTTCAAGAACTGTCGGGAACAGCACTTTCATTTCTGGAATTAACTCAGAAGTAATACGTGAAGCACTTTTATAATTATCTACTGTCCGTTTCAACGAATCGATCTGTATGGATTGTACGCGAAGCACTTCTTCACTATTTTTATAAAGATCCCGCATCAACATACTCTTCAATTCGTTGATGTCTGTAGCCTCCTGGCCAAAACCTTGCTGGACGACTAACGAAACGTCTTTCAATCCATATTTACGAAGTCGGCTCCGGGCTATTTCAATCATCGGGTCCGGTACATTTTCCCCGATCAATACGACCTTTACCTCTTTCTTCTCACTCGTATCCGTTACCGTTTTGCTCAATATCTGCGTATTCGGGAAAGCTAACTCTTCCGACACAAAATTGGTGACCCGGTCATTGAAGTAACTGGAGCGGATCAGGTTATAACTCAGAAAAAGACTGGGAACAATGGTAAAAAAGACGATTACACCGACATACCGTGTCACCACTTTTTCCCGTTGCTTATCTAGGAATACCTTTTTAGGATATTTCAAAAGCCGGACAACCATGAAAGTAGCCAGACTAATAAATACCGTATTGATGAAATAGAGATAAAAAGCCCCGAAAAAATAATACAGATTACCGCTTGCCAATCCGAAACCGGCCGTACAAAGCGGTGGCATCAAAGCCGTAGCAATAGCCACACCCGGAATAACATTCCCCTTACTTTTTGTCGAGCTGGCTACAATTCCGGCTAATCCTCCAAAAAAAGCGATCAACACATCATACACGGTCGGTTGCGTACGCGCCAACAATTCGCTTTGTGCCTCACTTATCGGAGAGATAAGAAAAAACAAAGTGGAAGTAATCACACTAAACACCGTAGCCGTAGCAAAATTACGGAAAGAGCGTTTGATCAGTTCATAATCGTAGATACCCAAACCAAGACCGAATCCCATAATTGGTCCCATCAGTGGAGAGATTAACATCGCACCGATAATCACCGCCGTAGAGTTCGTGTTCAAACCCAAAGACGCAACGAAAGTTGCAAATATTAAAACCCAAAGATTGGTACCTTTAAAGTCAATACCTTTTTTTATGGATTCTACCGTTTCAAGTTCATCTTCTTTTTCCTGACGGACATCAAAATTACGAACAAAGAAGTCTCTTATTTGCTTGTGTAACACTCCTTTTTCCATCCCACTCTCTTGTATTGATAAATACTCCGACTAATAGCCTCACCTTAACCGTGCAAAGATAGAAATTGTATATCGAAATAAAAAATAAGAAGTGTGAACAAGAATAAGTTGAATAAATTCGAAAGACCACTTGATTTTCATTAACTTTGCAAACAATCGACAAAAGGGTCCCCAAAAGGTGCTTTTCTAAATATTTATATAAAAATGAAACGCTGCTTAATTCTGACATACATGTTGCTAAATATACTCTTTGCCATGGCTAATGACGCTACTGTCAAAGAGGCTTTAAATACAAGTTTAAAGTCTGCATCCTCCCCACAGCAAAAACTGGAAATACTAACCAACCTGATGGATATTTCACGGCAGCAAGAACAGGTTGAATATGCGAAAGAACTCTACAAGGAAGCACTTGCCGAAAATGACGATTACTATAAAGAGATCGCCCTCACCGAAATACTCCGTTTCTATATCAACAACGATATTAAGGACAGCACCAACGTCTACATGGATAAAGCCAGGCAAGACATGAAAGGCAAAGCACGCGATTTCCTGCTGACATATATGCAAACGATCATCGATGTACGCATCGTTTATTACACAGAAGGCGAAGACAGGAAGAAATTAATAGAACAATACCAGCTCAAACTGGAAACAGACAAGAAACTTTCAACGCTTGAAAAAATGTCGATCAATTATCTCCTTGGAATGGCTTACAGCAACCGCATCGAACCGGGAAAAGAGGAAGATATGCAGAGAAACCTCGGGAAACGGTTTAAGGCTGTGATCGACCTGTCTGAAAATATCCCATTGCAATATTCTTATCTGTTCCGCCTGAATACATTCAATCTCCTGACACTTTATACTCCCAATCCTGCAGAGCAGGCAAAATATGCACTCCGCTACCTGGATATGCAAAAAGAATATGCCGCAACAAAAGAAATGCAAAAACGCCCCTATGTAACCAAGCGGCATTTACTGAATGCTTATTCAATGTTAGCTTTTTCTGCACTTACCCTGGGAAAAGATATGGCAACTCATTTTTACCAGTATTTCATGGAGTTAAACAGTATGTACCCCGAAGATGCCGCTTTTTCAGCCGAATATGACCGCTATTATACCTCTCTCAATTACTTCAGGTCAATCGGTGATTTTCATAAAGCAACCCTCTATTGTGACTCTGTTATCCACTATTTCCGCCATGGAGACTTTAAGATGGATTTGTCGGACAATGTGATTTCAACGTTAAAAGAGAAAATAGACCTGCTGGATAGCCTTCATTTATATAAAGAAGCTTATGAGGCCCACAAAGAATATGTCGTCTTACTGGATTCCACGCGACTCAAAAATATGAAGGAAAAGCTGGAGGATCTTGAAATAAAGAAACAAGTGGACGAACTGGTTATCGAGAAAAAGACTTTGGAAGTCAATTTACAAAAGAGCCGTAGCCAATTATACCTGTTTCTGGCGTTATTTATTTTAGCTATTAGTTTTGCTATTTTTGTAGCTTTCCGTTTATGGAAAATCAATCTCTTATATAAGAAATTACAGGAGTCGAACCGCCAGGTTATCTTTGCCAGCGAGAAAGCCCAGGAAAGTGAACGCATGAAAAATGCATTCATTAAAAATATGTGCCACGAAGTCCGTACCCCATTGAATGCTATCAACGGATTCTCCGACCTTATTACAACAGAAGATATCACGCAGGAAGAGAAACAGGAATTCAGCAAAATCATCTTTGAAAACTGCCATCATATCACTTCTATGATGAATAGTGTACTGGAAATCGCCCAACTGGACAGTAATAAAGACGACCTGTCGTTATCTCCTGTAAATATCCACCTTCTTTGCTGTTGTGAAATGGAGCAGATCAAACGGCTTCATATGAAACCGGGAATAGAATACCGGATAGAAGGTAATAACGAAGAGGATATGGTTTATACCAACTCAAGCCATTTCAGTCTTATCCTGGCGCATTTATTGAACAATGCCAACAAATTTACGGAAAAAGGAAATATCACTCTTTCATACAAAGCGGATAATGAGAATAACCGGATGATCATAAATATCACGGATACCGGCTGCGGTATTTCGGACGATAAACGCGAATGGATATTCGAACGGTTTACCAAAGCGGACGACTTTGTTCCGGGTTCAGGCTTGGGATTATATCTTTGTCGCCAGATCGCCCTGCGCATGAAAGGAAAGATCTGCGTAGATCCGGATTATACAACCGGTCTACGCATTATTCTTACACTCCCGATCAAGCCGGAATAAATTATTTCCTTTTAGCGAAGTAACGTCCTACATAAGGCAGTTCCTGCAACGGAAGATCGCGTTTGATTACGATACCTAAGAAGAGGCAAAGTAATAATGTACGATAGCCTAAACGCAAAATCTCCGATTCTATCGTCGGCAACATACCTGCCAGATAGAACACGGTAGCCAGAACCGAATAGATCGCAGCCGATTTGATATCGTATTGAATAGGGAATTTCTTCTGACCGATGATATAAGAAAGGAGCATCATTATCAAATTACTTGCAAAAGAAGCCCATGCACAAGCCATATATCCGTATGTCGGGGCGAACAATATTATGATCAGGATGGTAGCGGCACATCCAATCGTTGAGAAATAAGCCCCCCACTGCGTCTGATCGATCAATTTATACCAGAATGACAGGTTAAAATAAATCCCGAAGAATAGTTCACCTAACATAACGATAGGAACAACACGTAGGCCTGGATAATAAGCAGCAGCCACAAAATGTTTCAATATATCGATATAGAACATGACCCCCAGGAATATGATCAATGCGAAAATAATAAAATACTTCATTGCCTCCGAATAGGATTTTTTACTGTCATCATCTTTGTTCTTCGCAAAAATGAATGGCTCATAAGCATACCGGAAAGCCTGGGTAAACATCACCAGTACAACAGCAATTTTAAAGCAGGCACCATATATTCCCAGCTGTGTATTTGCCAGCTCCTTATCTTCAAACAGGAAAGGGAATAATATCTTATCCGCCGTCTGGTTAAAAATACCGGCTATTCCCAAGATCAATATAGGGAAAGAGTATTTGAGCATTTGCCGGAGCAAAACGAAACTCGCTTTCTCACGCAACCCCGGAACCATATCCGGAATAAGCAAAACAAAGGTAACCACCGAAGTTATCACATTAGCAATAAAGATATAGCCGACCTGATAATCGGGCATATAAAACCAATTAACCAAAGCCGGGACATGATCGGATAACCACGGACAAGCTATTAAAAAGAAAAGAACCAGGATAATATTTAAAAAGATATTGAACAGTTTTATAGAGGCAAAACGAACCGCTTTTCCCTGATATCTCAGAAAAGCAAACGGGATACAGCAAAAGGCATCTATCGCAACAATAGCCGCCATCATTCCGACAAATTCCGGATTCGAAGCATATCCCAAAGAACTGCTGATCGGATGCAGGGCATTAAAAATAATCACCAAGAACAGGACAGAAGTAGAAGCTATACTAAACAAAGTAGTAGCATATACCCGCATCGGAAGCGTTATTTCCTTCTTATTCATAAAACGGAAAAATCCCGTTTCCATCCCATAGGTAAGTATAACCATCAACAATGCCGTCCAGGCATATAAATTCGTAACGATCCCGAAATCACTTTCTGTAGCCAGTACACGTGTGTACATGGGAACCAGCATCCAGTTCAGGAACTTTCCGACAATACTACTAACGCCATAAATCGCAGTCTCTCCTGCGAGCCGTTTCATTCCTCCAGCCATAACTTTCTTCAGTCAAATAAAAACCCTTGTTCGCTTCCTCTTGTTCGTCCCAGGTGGGTATAAGCAAGCTCTGTAACCTCACGTCCCCGCGGCGTGCGTTTGATAAACCCCTCTTTGATCAGGAAAGGCTCGTATACTTCTTCCAGTGTCCCGGGATCTTCACCCAAAGCCGTAGCGATCGTTGTCAAACCGACTGGCCCACCGCTGAATTTGTCAATAATTGTTGTCAGTAATTTATTATCAATCTGATCCAGACCGTAACGGTCGATATTTAATGCTTCCAGTGCATAACAGGCAATCGCCTTGTCTATTTCACCGGAGCCTTTTACCTGTGCGAAGTCACGTACACGACGCAGTAATGCATTGGCAATACGAGGCGTTCCACGGCTACGGGAAGCTATTTCCTTGGCGGCACTCAGTTCACATTTTACATTCAGGATATCCGCACTACGAAGAACGATCTTCGTCAATGTTTCCATCTCGTAATATTCCAGGTGCATATTGATCCCAAAACGGGCACGCAACGGACTGGTCAATAACCCACTACGGGTAGTTGCACCAACCAGTGTAAACGGAGCCAGATCAATCTGGATAGAACGGGCGCTAGGCCCTTTATCGATCATAATGTCAATCCGGTAATCTTCCATGGCCGAATAAAGATACTCCTCCACAATGGGACTCAAACGATGGATCTCATCGATAAAAAGCACATCATCTTTTTCAAGCGAAGTCAACACTCCCGCCAAATCGCCAGGTTTATCCAATACTGGGCCAGAAGTCACCTTAAACCCTACCCCCAACTCATTAGCTATGATATTCGACAACGTTGTTTTACCTAATCCGGGAGGACCATGCAGTAACACATGATCCAATGCTTCCTTACGCATACGGGCAGCCATCACGAAAATCTTCAGGTTCTCAACCACCTTGGCCTGTCCGCTGAAATCGCGAAAAGAGAGCGGGCGGAGTGCATTTTCATACTCCCGTTCATTCTCCGGCATACGCGTATCCCTTATATCAAAATCGTCTTCCATATTCTTGCTCATTGACTGGCAAAGATAATAAATATATTTACTTTATCCCCGGCAGTCACTGAGACAAGAAAAGAGTATTATCCAATTTTTACTATAGGAATATTCAACAGGAAAGCGAACTTTTCCAATTTATCGGCCTGGTGACCAATACCGATGGCACAATGATGCGAAGGCCCCGCCTTACTCCATGCATTTATAAAATCGCGGGCACCACAGTTAAAACGATAACGGCTATTGGTATTACCTATTTGCAAAACCGGACCGTCAACCGACTCTCCTTCCGCCACTAACAGAAAGACACCTTCTTTGCCTTCACACACCGACAACAAAGTAACAGGGCCATGTCTGACCGTCATTTGAATAGAGAGTCCTTTACCCGGTTTACCGTGATAAACTGGGAGCGGAACCAGTTTAACCGCACCCTCTGCCATAGCAAAATGGGCCGGTCCATCATGGCCTAACAAAATAATATCATCCTCAAAATCCATCGCATAGAACTCAGCAAAAGAACCACCGGCTTCCAACAGCGACAGTATCTTCATTGCTTGTACATTCTTCACTTCACATTCTCCGGCAATAGGAATATTTCTTCCGGTGAGAAGGGTATTTCCAGCAATAACAGATGTAACGATATTTTCATATTCATTTCCTGCATAGCCCTCATAATAATAGGCCATAGAACCCAGGCGGTGAGCCGTAACCAATTTATCCAGTGCAACGGAAGTACGGGCAGCCCTTTCCAGTTCGTCCGGATCACATTGCGGCACAATTTCAAAATATAAACCAAACTCCTGCAACTTCCTTTCCAGTTCCTCCGAAGTAACGCTATCCCTATAAGCTTTCAGTTCGCACATTTCCACGATCTCGACATGCGTACCGAATGTCGTAGCCTGCCGGGCCATATCCGTGTATACATCCAGCATACCGCAATAATAATGCCCCAATACTCCCATCCGGTTATTTTTCATGCCTTTTACCACTCGAGATGCATCAACCCATCCTCTGATCTGCTCCCACACAAAGTCTTCCTGCAGATAGCCGGTAACAATATCATAAGGTATACCCGCTTTATTGAACACATTCGCAAATTCCGGCACGGAACAAGCCTGGCAATGAGCCAGCCATTCCCCCGTCATCTTTCCCCTGTCCCCCAGATTATTGATATAATCGTAGTCTATCCGAGGCGCCGGTTGAATATTCAACAGAATAACCGGGACCTTCAGCTGTTGGGCAAGAGGCAACACTGTCGAAGATAAAGCATAGGTCGATATATAGATAAAAAGAATACTTATATCCTGTTTTTGCAGCATCTCCGCCGTTGCTTTTGCCTTCGCCGGATCATCGATTATTCCGGCATTGATAACTTCTACATCCGGATGAGACATCTTTTTACCAATCTCTTCCTGATATCCACACAAACGTTTATAAAGACCTTCAAACTGTGCCCAGTATGTATCCAGTCCCAGTCCTACAAAACCGATTTTTACCTTTTTATTTTCCATAACATATACTTGATTTCCATCTTATTCGAATGCATATAAATATATTACAAATATAGTTCGTTCGCTCTCCCGACTTTTTGTGTATTTGATTTTAATCTTTCGTAAAATGATAGATAATAGTATCTTTGTCAAAAGAATATTTCAACGTTTCCGGACAAAAGATAATGTTATATGGCTACACAAAAAAACAATAACATAAGATACCTGAATGTAAGCGTGACCGATGAAAAATGGGGAATCACTGTTACCACCGCAGGACACCAGTGCATTCCACCCCATAGTTCTTATCCTTTATCCCAGCATCCGAAAGCCTATGCCTTCAACCCTCAGAATGGTCGTATCTTAAATGAATATCAATTGATCTATATTTCTGAAGGAAAGGGATATTTTCAATCCGCGTCATGCAAGAAGCAAAAGATCAAAGCAGGAACCATGATCTTACTCTATCCCGACGAATGGCACAGTTATTATCCAGAGGAAGAAGGCTGGTATGAGCACTGGGTCGGTTTTAAAGGACACTATATCGAAAGCCTGATCCAAAATAAATTCTTCTCCAAGGAAAAGCCGGTTTATGAGATCGGCGTGAATACAACGATCATCAGCCTTTATGAAGACATTGTCACTTATGCTACTGAAGAACGTGTCGGGTACCAGCAATTAATATCGAGCATGGTCCTCTATATTATGGGAAATGTCTATTATAAAGAGAAAAACAGCACCCTCGGACAATCCATCGCCCTAGAAAAGATCGATGAAGCCCGGGCCATCATGAAAAAGACCATAGACTCTCCTATTCCTATTGAAACCATCGCTCAGAACCTGAATGTCGGTTATTCCTGGTTCAGAAGCATGTTTAAGAAATATACAGGTGTCTCACCTGCCCAATACCAACTGCAACTCCGCTACCTCAGAGCCAAAGAGCTATTAAACACAACCCAGATGACTGTATCGGAGATCGCTTATGCCTTGAATTTCGAAAGCGTGGCACAATTCTCCACCTTCTTCCGTAAAAAAGAAGGAATCCCTCCTTTCCAATTCAGGAAAAGAGGGAACCCTCAACAAACAAATACTAAATAAAAGTATATCCGGGAATTAATATCCTGGGTTTTGAGTAAGCTGTGTATTCACCTGTCTCTCCTTAAACGGAATTGGGAATATCAAACGCTCCTGAGTGACATTATAGGTTCGTTCCTGCAAATAAGGATAAAGCTTCTTGGCTTTCTTTCCGTACTCGTTCATGACAGAGACAGCCATTCCTGTCCTCACCAGGTCGAACCATCTGTGGTTTTCGAAGGCCAGTTCATGACGGCGTTCGTTGGCCACCACTTGTTTGTCAACAGTCGAAACTTCTGAAAGCCGGATTCGATGCCCGTTGCGGACAATTACAAATCCATAAGTGAAATAGTACTTCACGACGAGTTTAATAAACTGATAACTAACATATTGATATCATTTTAATTCGTTTAAACAGTCTGTTTTTAAGACAAACAAATCCCTTCTTCCCTCAAAATGAGAGAAGTACAAATACTATTCTTCCTGATTTCGTTTACCGGAATTCCCCGAAAGTTTTACCTTCCATCGACGATGAACACAGAAGAATTCTTTTCAATGGATAGTATGACAGAGGTTATTTCTGTCCCGTGAGAGAGCTGATGTTTGTACACGACATCAGTTTGCCGTCCGGTATGCGGATCCAGTAATACCGGAGTTATTTTTCCCCGTAACACAACTTCTGCATGATAAGGGCAATCTTTCAGATTAGCAAAATAATAAACCGCCTGGCCACCGTTCATTTTATGAATATAATTCAGTTCCTGCCCGTCAGGAAAAGCGACATCGGGTACTTCATAACATACTGCCAGCTTTTCTTTCAGTATCTCCGGTGCCGGTTTCTCGATGAAAAAGACTTTGCCGGAAGACGATTGCCTTTTACTCTCCGAAAGCATACGGTTAATTATTTTCTTGACTTCACCATCTTTTCCCGGTTCCACCGACTTTTCCGGTAGCTGTGTGGTGAATATAACACTACCGCCGGCCTGATGAAACGACGCTATTTTCTGTAAGTTGGCTAACGAGATCGTCTTCATGCCCGGGAGAATAATTAAGCGGAATGCCTCTTTGTTAATCTTATTATCCAGGTGTAGCAATCCGTCTTTTACGTCACATTTTGTCGACAGCACTTCCGGATGAAGATAGGTGAAATCCCGACCGAGCGTATCGGTCAATAAAGCGGAAACATGTACGTAGTCTGTATTCGGGATACGGATACCACCCTCATAAAATCCCAACGAACCATCCAATACATGTTCACCTTGTAAAGACTCTATCGGATAGAGCATCGCTATATCGGCCACATGCCTTCCCTCCTGCTGAAGAATATAATTCAGGCGGGTTAGGAATTTATTGAATGCAGGCAAAGAGTCTCTGTACAATTCGTTTCGCCAGGATAGTTCCGGCAGGAAAGTAACGTCTTTGTCGTTATACCAAACAGCATGAGGGATCAATGTATTTATCCCTTTTGCATACTGTTCCATCGCAATATGATAAAGTTCTTTGACCGTCAGATTTCCCATTGCACCGAACGTTTCAGACATCACCTGCCGCTTGTCCCAGTTATAAGCCGAAGAAGAGATAATCTTATAGAATAACTCAGCCGGACGGTTTCCGCCAATCTTATCTATACCCGGAATATCCATGTATTTACCGCAAAGCATCAGATCGCCAGCGACACTTACCGGGTTCAGTATCTCCTCCTGATCTTGATGGCCGGTAGAATAAATGCCATGTGCAGAAGCCCATTCCTGTATCGTTTTCATAAAACCTTCGGCATACAGGGAGGCACGCAATCCGAATAACCGGTTTCTGGCAGATTGTGTTTCTTCCCCGATATTATACCATAAAGCAGGATAGAGTAACTCCGGAGAGTATCCATAACGGGCTGTAAATTTCTCATTAAACTTATCCGTCCACATACGTCCTTTTGCACGGTACATGGTCGGTTCGTCAAAGAAAGTCTCGATAATCACATGACCGAAATCGCCGGAAAAACGGTCGTAATAGGCCTGATGCGTTTCTTTAACAAACAGTTTTACAGCTTCCGGATCGAGATAATCGACATTGGGATCGCCATCTTTCACACAGACAAAGAAAAATACTTTCCACGCACCAGCCGGAGCACGCCAGTCCAGTTCCCCCGAACGGATATAAGAGGTGAGAGAAAGACGTTTACCCGACAAGGTATCCATCGCAACAGCGGCCATCAATTTACCGGTGGGAACCGGCTTCCTGAACTGTGTACCGGCAGGTACATTATATTCTATCTTATCCAGTCTCTTAACCGTTGCATCCGGATATTTATTCATGAAACGTGGGGTTCCGTCTGCATTGATCGCTCCCATGCTTCCACTCGGAAAGCCGTATTCATCGTATAAAGACATATGGGCATCCAGTTTCCGGGCCTCTTTGATGATCGCCCCGTAAAGGGAAAAGTATTCTTTAGATAAATACTCCGGCGTAAAATTTTTACCGAAAGGAAGAATAGCACAACCTCCGTAACCATCCTTTTCTACCATCTGGCGGAACTGGTCTAACAGTTCAGTCTCATTTACTGTTGTATTATTCCAGAACCAAAGAGGAATGGGCCTGTACTGTTTTTCCGGATCGGCAAAAGCCTCCGGAGAGATCTGTGCTCGTGTTGCCCCGGTAAAGGCAAATAAGATAAGTACTATTTTAAGCAGGTCTTTCATCTCTATTACGAATTTAGGTTGTTTTTATAGGACTCTTACGGAGCCAAAATTGATAATGCAAAAATAGAAGCTAACTCTAAACAGGCTATTTTCAAAAGTGACTATAATTTTTTGATTTTTGATATAACCAGAAAAGAGTACTATCTACCATATAGATTTTATCCGCAAAAGTCATTCAAATATGATTTCCCCAATTCCATAGACAGTATATAAAAATTATCCCTGATAGTACAAATTACTATCAGGGATATCCAAACCTATATAAATTAGCCCATAACAAATGTTCCATACCAACCATAACCCTAATATAAGAACCACCAGTAGATGATCAGTAACATAATAAATATTACAATCAATATCGAATTCCCCCACCGAATTAAAAATGGAGGAATCTGTCCAATCAAGTTACGCACTTTCTCACTGCGAAGTTCGATCTGTCCTTGTTCTTCAGTCGCTTGTTGTCTCATCCTCTCATACTCCATTTTGCTCTTTCATTAATTTCACAATATCCATACAAAAAGTACATTTAAATCGTACACTAAGAACCAAGTTCCAATTGATTACGCACTAAATTATAATAAGCACCCTTCCGGGCAATCAGCAATTCATGTGTACCCACTTCCTGAATACGTCCTTTTTCAAGCACAACAATCTGATCTGCATTACGAACTGTACTCAAGCGATGTGCTACAATAATTACCGTCTTACCCCGATAAAATTCTGTCAGATTCTCCACAATAGCCCGTTCATTATTGGCATCCAGAGAATTAGTCGCTTCATCAAAGTATAAAAACGAAGGATTTTTGTAAACAGCACGGGCAATCAAAATACGTTGTCGTTGTCCCTGACTTACACCTTGACCATCAGAACCAATCACCGTATTATATTTTAAAGGCAAACGCTCTACAAATTCTTCAATATTCGCAATCCTAGCTGCTAGTAATAAACGCGCCTTATCTATTTCCTCATCATCAACAGCGATATTGCGAGCAATTGATTCAGAAAAGATATAGCCATCCTGCATCACCGCACCGCACTGATTACGCCACCATCGCAAACTAAATTCCTGTAAATCATTGCATCCAACTGTAATCGTCCCCTTGACTGGCTTGTAATAACCCAATAAAAGCTTTATCAAAGTAGTTTTTCCACTACCGCTCGTCCCAACAATTGCTGTAATCTTTCCCTGCGGAATTTTCAAGCACACATCATCTAATACTTTGGGAGAATGTACGCCTTCATATTGAAACGTAACATGCTTAAATTCGACATCCTGCTTAGTTCCGCTAAATCCTGTGATCATCCGTTCCGACGTTTCCTCTTCTTCACGCTGTCGAATCTCGCTCATACGCTCCAAACTAATCTGTACATCCTGCCAACCATAGATAAATTGAACAAACTGTTCCACTGGTGCATTTAGTTGTCCGATAATATATTGGATAGCCAACATCATACCTAGCGATAGGTTTCCACTGATTACAGATGTTGCTGCTACAATTGTTATAACAATATTCTTCACTTCATTTATCAGAATACTACCTGCCTCCTGACTCTGTTGCAATTTCATTGTTTCAATATTTGTTTGAAACAGATCAGCTTGAATATCCTCCCACTCCCACCGGCGGCGACGTTCACAATTCTGCAACTTAATTTCCTGCATTCCATTCAGCATCTGCATTGTTTTACTCTGATTTCGTGTCCGTTGTTCAAAATAAGTATAATCCAATATCCGTCGTTTCTTCAAAAAAAGAAATACCCAAGCTGCATATAAAATACTTCCAAACAAAAATATCAGAAAAATAATGCCATTATAATACAATAGGACTCCTCCAAAAACAATAAAACTGAAAACAGAAAAGAGTACTGATAATGTCTGCGCTGTCAAAAATCGTTCTACCCGTTCATGATCGCTAATTCGCTGCAACAAATCACCAACCATTTTGGTATCAAAGAAGACCATTGGAAGTTTCATCAATTTAATTAGAAAATCCGAAAGAAGCGAAATATTCACTCGCGCACTGATATGCAATAAAATCCAACGACGAATAAAATCGACAGATGCCCGACTCAACACAAGCATCAATTGTCCTACAAGGATCAGATAAATCAAATTTAGGTTCTTTCCGGCAATACCCTTATCGACAATTGCCTGCGTCAAGAAAGGAAAGAGAAGTTGCAACACGCTACCCAAAATCAAGCCCAGCAACAATTGTATAAAAAACTGTTTATACGGCTTCACATAATTCCAGAGAAACCGGAATGGACTTTCAATATTTTGTTGTTCGTCTGCCTTTTTATAAAAAGCCGGCGTAGGCTGTAAAGCCATCAATACACCCTTTTCTTCACCCCGTGTACAAGTGCTGATCCAAGCGTTTCGAACAGTTTCTTCAGTAAGCTTTAACAGATTATTGCCCGGATTGGAAATATAGAAAATACGATTATTGTTGCGCTTTGTCTTCACGTCGTATAACACCACAAAGTGCTCTTGATTCCAATGAAGAATACAAGGGAAAGGACGTTGTTCCACTACTTTCTCTAATGTCATACGTCCACATGCTGTACGAAACCCTAAATATTCAGCCGCATCACTCATACTCAACAACGAAACCCCTTCTCGTGTTACTAAGCAAAGCTGTTGCATAGTTTCAGCAGAGTACTTCTTGCCATAATACTGAGCTATCATACGAAGGCAAGTAGCACCGCATTCCATGGAGTCAGGTTGTCGAATATGAGTAAATTTCATAATTTCGTTTTGTTATCAATATAAATACCGGAATCGTTGTCTGAGTTATATAAACGTTGCTTCATCGAACGTTTCACCTTCTTTCCGAAAGGAAGCGTGTAAGTTAGCTTTATATATGTCATGCCTTTATAATTATTCCACGCTTTTGTCTCCTTGTAAAATACAGGCGAACCGTTAGCCGTTTGCATGATGTACGGATCATGCATAAATAAACACACTAACGACAGACCCAAATCATTCCTTTTCCATGTCAAATCCACAGAATAATAGTTATGCGTTTTTTCCAAAACCATACCATTTAATTCCTTATTTCTCAGTATAACCAATCCGTTTAGCGTAAAATCCTTATAATAGGCTGATACATCCAGATTTATTAAATGATCCAAGTGATCATACTTTTTACCCTCAATTTGTGACTTCCGATAAGCTAACCGGTAGTAAGCAGAAGCTTTCAAAAAGCTCGTCAACTTCCAGCTCAAATAAAGCTCAGCAGTATATACATCCATATGATCGATGTTTTTATACACTTTTTGAGCCACTTCGTGATCGACTTCAAAAACAGGGAAATAAGGCTTGTGCAGATAACTGTAACCTATTGTTGCCTCAGCATAAACATTAGATCTGTTATAGGCGTAAAGCAAACTGTTTTCCAACTTATAATAGGGCTTCAAATCCGGATTTCCTATACTGATAAATGAAGAATCAATATAGACCGGATTATTGGTTAACAAGGATATATCAGGAATATATGAATGCATCGAGGATCGAAGCTTTAAGGATGAATAATCATCGAATTTATAAGACACTCTTAAATTGGGTTTACAAACAAAAAAAGTATTCGTTCTCAGCCAATCCTGCTCACCACCGAAACCTATCGTATAGGAGAATTTATTTAGTTGTGCGGTAAAGTCTGCATACATATAGAGATTATGATACGAGTAATTATCTTTCGAATAACCGTTGCCATCTTGCTGATACCGCTCATCAAGTGTTTTATAAAAGTATTTAGCCCCTGCACTCAGTTCATTTTCTGAGAATTTTTTTCGATATTCACCTTCAGCAATCAATGAATAAGATTTACTTCTCAGGTTCGTATAGATACCTTCCTTCTCAAAGCCAAGTAAACGATCAGAACTGGAGTTGTAATATGTATTCACCACATTCAATGATACCTCCTGATCAGAACGCATTTTCTTTGAGAAGTATAAATCCAAATTGGGCGACAAATAGTTTGTTTTGACATATAAATTAGAAAGTTCGTCCACAATCGGTTGATTGTTACGGATACCTGACAAAAGCTGGGGATAGTCTTCTTTACCTGGATTCACAGATAAATTTGTCATTGCCCTAAATAGAAAATTATCTGCTTTACTTCTGGAATAGGATGCACTGACAATGTGATACTGCCCGACATAGTCTCCATTTTCCCCTTTCTTCTCCAGATCATATACATCATCCGTATTTAAACGATAACTGTACGATTGAGAATATTTATTTTTATTCAAATCGCGGTAATCTATAAAGTAACGAAGCATATAATCGTTATCACCAGAACTATAGTTTCCTTGTATGATATTCGTTCCAAATCCGGTTGTAAAACTGTTCTTTAAATCAGCGGAAATATATCCACCTTTTTCTCTAGAAGGTTTGGTGATCACAAACAGAACCGCATCATATCCCGAATCCATATATTTTTGAGGCGGATTTGCATAATATTCCGCTTTCTGTATATTTTCAGGACGTAATCCCATCAAATCCACTTCGTTGGCCTTTGCGCCATCACAGAGTATCAGAATTTGCTTTCCTTTGATATTTACAAGCATATTATTAGCATTATCAAAAGATATTTGAGGAATATTTTTCATTAAATCTAAAGCAGAGGAAGCTCTTTTCCGCTCATCAATAGTAAATATTTTTACATTTTTATCACCTAATACATGAATCGTACTGGAAGTAACGACAATTTCCTCCAAAGACTCTACGGTAGCCTCCATTTTCAAGGTGTCTAAAAAAACAGAACTACCGGATATTTCCAATGCTTTTTTCATTGGTTCAAATCCCAGCATAGAAGCCTGCAAATGGTATTTGCCGTCTTTTACATCTGATAATTGATAAAAACCTTCCGCAGTGGTCGCTCCTCCTCTCTCATATTTCATCGTGTCTTTTTCCGCATAAAGTAAAACATTGACACCCGGCAACGGATTTCCCTCTGTATCGCATACATAGCCATTAATCACATGTTGGCAATAAGAGGCAAAGCTAAAGAGCAGACCAAAAAGTAGGCAAATAATCTTTTTCATATATATTCTATTTTTAGAACCTTTACTTTACAAGACGAGACAAAATGAGTCAGGTTGCATATTAACAGATGGTCATACTTCTATTTCTTTAAATATTTTCTTTTGATTTTGTTCTTGTTTAAAACAAAAGAAAATAAATTCATCCATTGATAATCCAATCTCATCAACCATGCAACTGAAATTATCTCCTTGAGTCGAATTTTTACTGCATGGCCCTAAACAAACAGGGAATATTTTGCATTTCAAACATCTGTCAGGGGAACGTTGTAGCATCTTTTTTGAAATCTTATTTATATTCCACTCGACCTTTCCTGTTTCCTCATTAACCTTACCCTCCACGTGTTCTTCATCAAATGACTCCAAAGTAGAACACTTAAAAACCTTTCCATCATAATTAAATAAAACTTCATTCTCTCTATCAGCAAAACAAAGATTATATATAGGTAATGTATAGTAATCAATTGCAAAACATCTATCCATAGCCATTTGTAATGCATTAAGAATAAGATCCTTATTTATATTTCGCATAGGAAATTGCCACACTTTTCTTAAAATCAAATGATTTCTAGTTCTATCAAGCAAAGATAAATCGTCGAGTATTTTCTGAAATCCCATAAGAGTTTTATCATCAAAATTGATTCTAATCCAAGTTTTACAGTGGGGAATAAGCTTTTCTATTCTATATATATTATTTACAACCAATTTATAGGTACCTTTCTCACTGTGTTTAAAGAATCGAATCTTATTATGTCGTTTCTCATCCCCATCTAATGTTATTTGAAATTGACATTTAAAATCTTTCAAAAAGGAGAAGAACATCTTTATCTAAAGATGGCTTCAGATATGACTCCAGAAGAGAGAGATAGCCTTCTAAAAATATCACCTATTAGTGATGGTGATACTCTGGATATTACAAAGATGAGAAAAGAAGGTCTGGCACAAACAACAGGCGATGTCTTTGACTTATTTCAACAGGATGCTGCTTTAAAAAAAGGTAAACCTATAAATCTAACGATATTGGATAGCCTCTTTATAGAGTCTTCCAAACCAGATTTTAATCACCGGTTCCTAACTTATGACCAAAACAAGGTTTTAACCGACTCTATAGGAAATCTGGATAATAATAATCCTGTGTATAGTTCGGAACTCTACCCTTTAGGAAGTCAAAGCTTACAGTATTTGCAAATAAAGGCTGACATTCCAATGTCTGATTTCATTAAGCAGCAAATCCTGACATTATCTTTATCAGCTTCTTTGATGTTGATCGTCCTGTTATGCTTATACATTCAATTAGTTGGTATTAAAAAAAGAACAGACCTGCTTCTTAAACGTGAAGCAAGTGTAAACGGTACGATACATGACCTTAAAGCTCCACTAAACAGCATTATTACGATGTTGAGTTGGTTTAAAATGAGCGAAATGAATCCTGATAAAAAGAAAGTGATAGAAAATAGCCAAATGGGGGTTAAACATCTGGTATACAACATAGAATCTTTACTCATTTCGGCAAGAGAAGACAGACAAAAAATAATATTGAATAAAACGAAAGTAAATATTCCCGCTATAGTAGAAACAATAAAAGAAGAGCTTGACCTTCTTTATCAGGGTAAGTCCCATACCATCGAGATGATTAATGAATTATCAGCAGATAATACTGTATTTGCCGACTCAATGTATATAGAGAACGTTATTCGGAACCTGATCGAGAATTCATTGAAATATTCGGATGACAACGTAATTGTGAAAGTTGTAATGTCAGCAACCAATAATAAGCTCCAAGTCTCTGTAAAGGACAACGGCTGGGGCATTGAACCCCAACATAGAAAAAAACTATTTACGCAATTCTATCAGGTCCCCAGGAATGAAGAGCAAACTCAAAAGGGGCACGGCATAGGGCTAGCACAGGCAAGATATATAATAACCGAACACGGTGGAGAAATAAAAATGACAAGCGGCGAAAATAGTAAAGGCTGTGTATTTACATTTACTCTACCTCTTTCTTAAATCAATGAATTATGAATAAAATTAAAGTGTTATTTGTTGATGACGATATTACACTGGGTAATATTGTTATGATGGCCTTAAACGCCTCTGGTTATGAAGCGTATTACCAAACTTCTTTGACAGCAATCAGGTCTGTTATACAAGAACTGAAACCGGATATTATTATACTTGACGTTGAAATAGGAAAGAAAAACGGCATCGACGCCACTCCTGAAATAAAAGCTATAGCACCTGAAATACCAATCCTTTTCGTATCTTCACACATCGACAGTGAGAAAGTTGTGAAAGCCTTGAATGCCGGAGGAATTGCCTATCTGAAAAAACCTTTTGAAATCGAGGAGTTGCTGGCTTACATCCAAAGGCATTCCGCATCTTTCCATTCGAAAGGAATTGAAGCATGATGTTTTACGCTGAATACAGAAGAAAACTTATTGATGAAAAAGGATGAAGTCGTCAAGAAGTTGAGCCTCTTCGAATGTAAACTACTAAAATTGCTGGCATTAAACATGAATCAGCCAGTTACACGCGAACAAATAGAACGGGAATTATGGGAAGATGGATATAGTAGCGAACAAAGCCTGAATAACTATATAGCTAAGCTACGTAAGTATTTATCAGAAGATAATCAGTTGGAGCTTGTCACAATTCCCAAAATCGGTTACAAGCTGGTTAAACAAGAATAATATTTTCATCGACTGTCCTGTTCTGAAAGAAGCTTACTTTGGTTATTTACCTGCTTATTTCAGGACAGGACATGCCGAAGTAATTGGCTGCCGATAATTGTCGACAGGCTTGCTCACAATTGTCAACAAGCTTGTCGATAATTATCAACAGGCTTGTCGACAATTATCGGCAACCAAAATGTACCGTTTGTTTGTAAGGCAAGGATGGGATAATCCCTGATAATGAAAGGTATGATTTAGTGGATGAAATATAGGGATAATATCCTTCTGATACAACAAAAAGAAAGTTCATTACCCGAACAGGATACGAATTACAACAAGTCGAAGGACGAACGAACGGGTATATTCCGCCTGACGTTCGATGTGGGAATTCGTTTTTACTTCTAAACGGTAATAGATAAAAATTCCCTACATTTGTTCCGGTACATTTTAAAGACCCATATATGAACAGCGCATTCCTTCGTTTCCGACTTCGCCAGTTCGAAAAGTTTATCCGCGAAATACCTGTTATCTATCTGATTATATTAACAGGTATTTTACTGATAGCCGGGATTGCATTGTTTGAACTTTCGAAAGAACCGAAAGGAGCCTTGATCATAACGGCAGTCCTATTGGCTCTTTTGTCGTTGCTACAGCTGCGGAGGAAAGATTATCATTTCATTTTACATGCGGAAGAGAAAGCATGGAAGGTGTTCGGCATGGATTATTTACTGTTATCCCTGCCGGTTATCTTCATTTTACTACTACATTTTTATTGGTATATCGCGTTTATTATTCCGATAGGTTGTATAGGTATCAGTTTCATAAAACAGCCGTTTCATCGTACAAAACAGGGTATATCCGTACCCGGATGGCTCCCCGCAGAGGCCTTCGAAATACGTTCGGGGATACGACAATACGGTGGCTTATTATTGGTTCTTTATATCAGTGCCTGGATCGGATTGTTATTACCTTTTGCTTCGTTGGCTTCGCTCTGGTTTCTCACGGTCTTTATCTCTGAAATGTTCCGTTATTCGGAGTCTCAACAGATACTATTTACGATGGAAAAGCCAGCCAGGCGTTTCCTGCACCGGAAACTGCTCTTAAACCTAAGGTTGCCGCTGTATGCAATAGTTCCGGTCTGCGTAGTATATATCTGCTTATATCCGGCACATTGGTGGCTTATACTTACTTTCCTGATAGGGATTACACTGAATATCCTGTTATTTGTCACAACGAAATATGCTTACTACTGGCCGGATAGCAGGATAACGGCAGGCCAGATACCTATTGCCATAGCGATATTCAGCATATTTATGCCGATACTCACTCCTGTTATCCTGTTTTTTCTGATCAGAAACTATCTGGCAGCCTGCCGGAATTTAAATACTTACTTATATGCTTACAATCCGGAACCTGGAAGTTGAATATAAAAAGGAGTCATTGATACTGAAAGGGATCAACCTTTCGATGGAACCGGGTAAAATACACGGTCTGGTCGGCCTGAACGGTGCGGGTAAAACCACCTTGCTGAATACGCTGTATGGCTTCATCCGTCCGGTGAAAGGTGATATCCTTTACGATGACAGTCCTTTGCAAAGACGGGATATTGCTTATCTGGAGGCAGAAAACTATTTCTACCCTTATATGACAGGCCGCGAATACCTCAACCTTTTCCCGGCCGGGAAAAATGGTTTTCAGCTGGACAGTTGGCAGAAACTATTCTGTATTCCATTGGATGATATCACGGAGAACTATTCCACAGGAATGAAGAAGAAACTGGCTTTGCTGGGTGTCCTCAAACCGGATAAGCCTATCCTGATCCTGGACGAGCCTTTCAACGGATTGGACCTGGAAAGTGCCCATATACTAACACTCATTCTGCAACAGCTACGGGAAAAAGGAAAAACAGTCCTGGTTACTTCACATGTTTTCGAGACATTGACATCCGGTTGCGACTATATCCACCACATCAACAACGGAACAATAGCTCGCAGCTATTCCCAGGATCAATTCGGAATGCTCCAGCAACTACTCTACTCCACCATAGAGCACCAGACTGCCGACCAGATAAAAGGACTTATTTGATACGGAAAATACTTTACAACAATCTTAAAACATAAAGCTAAAACTGTTCTTCCGCGAAGCATTATATTTTTCGATCTCAAGGAAAAGAGATTTTTTCAATTGCTGCGACATGAAATCAAGAAAAGGCTGATTTGTATTGTCTTCTTGGGAATGCTGTAAAGAGAGAATATAATCAGCTCTATCTTCCACAAAGATTTTGGTCGGGAAAAGCCCATAGTAAAATTGCAAATAGTTCATCAATAAACGGGCTGTTCTACCGTTACCGTCTACCCAGGGATGGATGGTAACTAAATTTAGATGTACATTAAAACTCAATTCGTATTGCTCCCGGGTTGTTTCTACCGATTGCTGCTTCGTTTGCAATATTGCGCTAAGTTCTTCCACTTTTGTAGGTATCTTCTGATAATTCATATATGAACGTCCACTTACTCCCGCAGTTACACCACATAAACGATATTCACCTTTCGAGGAGTCGAAAGAGCCTCCCATCATATTATGTTCGCTTCCGGTAGTCCGCATTAATAACCCATTCAGTTTTTGTAAAAAAGCAGGAGTCACAGCGACTTTCTGTTTAGCCGCTTCTTTTACAAACTCATAAGCTTTTTTCAGATCTTCATTCATCAAATGATAAACTAAAGGTTTCCCTTTCGCAGTCACACCTTCATCAAACAGAAGTTGTGTTTCCATTTCGGTAAGGGTAGAACCTTCAATAGCCGTAGAATGAGTTATAAGAGAGTAGAGATAGTACTTTTCATAGTCTACCGATTGATCGATACCGAGATTTACAAACTCCCGGCTCAATTCTTCTATTTCTTCCCAAATACCTTTTCCCATGACCATTTTCTTCTAGATACTTTGTACAAAAGTAAAAAATATAAAGATATTTATATGCCTAAAAAATTAAATATCAAAAGACATTGAACCTGATTCATTACTTATCATGTTTAGATGTTTCAATTATTATCAAATTTGATCCTATTCGTGTCATTCTCTTCAACAAGGCTTTGCCTTGTGCCGTAGGTTCTATATAATATTCGCAGGGATAGGCTTCACCTTTCACAGGAAGGTGAACTTATTAATAAACAACAAGTTGCTGTGAAGCCTGAGGTTTCACAGGGAATGAAGAGTAAAATCTAATAAAGGTAAAACAGTATAATGGGGCTTTTAAAACACCGGGCTTTTAATAAAAAAGCTGCCGGGCTTTTCGTAAAAAGGACGGTAGCTTTTCTATAATAGGGAAGCAGGTTTTATTCGGTAGTGATCGTTAACTGTTTTCCCTGCTTCAATAAATCGTGTGAGATAAACCAACCATCGATCTTCCGGCCGTCGTAAGAGATGTCCGTTATCTTTTGACCGTTGCCCTTTTTAACGATTGTGAACTGGGTTTTATCACCCAGCGTAAATTTCACCTGGTCAAACAAAGGAACGGTTACGATATATTCTGGATCTGCCGGCGAATAAGTGTATAAACCGATTGCGTTGAAGACATACCAGGAAGACATCTCACCGGCGTCATCCATTCCTGAATAGGCCAGTTTGTCCTTACCCATATCATAATAATGATTCATGATACTATCCAGCATACACTGTGCCTTTTCTTGCTTATCGATAAAGTAATAAGTATAAGGAATACTATGTCCGGGCTGGTTACCCTGGCAATAATTACCGATGAAACCGGTCAAATTGTGGGCTTCATAGTTTCTCCAAGGCTCGGTAAAGAGTGAGTCGAGCTTCTGCTCAACAGCCTTTTTACTGGGATAAAGAGCAATCATTCCTTCCGGATCATGGGGAGCGAAGAACAAAGACTGCCAGGCATTCGCTTCCCGATACATATAGGCATAATAAGGATAGTAAGGATCGAAATCTTTGATCCAGCTACCATCGGCTATCTTTCCACGCCAGAAACCGGTACTCGGATCAAACAGGTTCTTATAGTTACCGGTACGCTCCATCAAAGTATTATAAGTACTTTCGTCGCCCAGTTCTTTGGCTAACAACGCGGTTGCATAATCGTCGTATGCATACTCGACGGTTTTCGTTACCGCAGCTTTGTATTCATCCCAGGTAGGGACATTGGTGGTATCTTTTTCTGCAATCCAGCCTTGTGCGATATATTCGTCTAGATACGGCCGGCCGCCTTTTCCCGGAATAGTTGCATTATTCACCAACAATTTATAGGCACGGTTCAGATCGAAGTCTTTCAATCCGCGCAGATAGTTACCGGCTACGAAAGCAGAAGCATGGTCGCCGTGGAAGAAGGTCGGCATATAGCCACCACGCTTTTCCCCTTTATCGGTAATCGATTTGATCACGTCTACCGTTACATCCGGAGAGATCATCCCCAGTAAGATCAGCTTATTGCGGTAATCGTCCCAGAAAGACGGGTCAGTATAATAACGGAAACCATTATTTACCACATCGCCCTTCACATCCGTATATTCCCCGTTCACGTCGCTACGCAACACCGGCCAGAGGAAGGAACGATAGAGGCAGGAATAAAAAATACCCTTCTCGCGTTCCGTACCGCCTGTCACTTCTATATTAGACAACAGCTCTTCCCAAGTCTTATCAGCCTCTCCGCTAACCTGTGCAAAGCTTTTATCCATCATCTCCTTCTCCAGGTTCATCTTTGCATTATCGACGCTAACGAAAGAGAAACCGATCTTTAGTTCCAGGGGCTTGTTCCCTTTGCTGTCGGCAAAGTTGACAACCGAAACCTCGTGTTCACCGTCCTTTACCTGTTCGATATCATCGATCTTATAGTTAGAAACGGCATAGAAACGGATATTTCCTTCCGCATCCTGATTACCGGAGAAGGTATAATCGTCCACTTTCTGAATGCTCCAGTCTCTCACACCGTTGTTCGTACGTGTGATATCGACCAATACTTTCTTATCGTCTTCCGGACGGAAAGTATATTTATGATAAGCACAACGGAGCGTAGAGGTCAGCTCTGCATTGACTCCGTATCTTTCAAGGAATACCTGATAATATCCGGGGCGGGCCGATTCGTTGGCATGACTGTATTTTGAAGCATAGTCGTCGGAAGATATATCGCCCGTCACCGGCAAAATCGGAAGATGCAGCAGGTTCCAATGCCCCTTGTTGGTATGTGAGAAGCCATAGATAACAGTATCTTCATACTGGTAACCGGCTCCGCTACGAAACTGGGTGACGGGACTCAACTGAACCATCGCATTCGGGACGGAAGAGCCAGGAAAGACTTCCGCTCCCCAGGTTCTCGTCTTCAGGTGACGTTCGTACCCTAAATCTTTCGTTTCCCAAAGGGTTGCCGTCCCCAGGAAAGGATTCACATAATTTGTCAGTCGTTTATCGGGCTGGCAACTTACCATAAAGGCTAATGACAGGAAACCCGCTAAAAAATAGTTTTTCATGTTATTTATTATTAGAGACTTATGAATAATAATCGAGAATTAAAAACTATATATCTATATCAAATTAAAAACACTTATAACAGATCCAAATCTTCTAATAATGCTGCTGCTTCGATCAGCATACAACCGCTTAACTGCTCGGTCAACCCGGTAGACGCTCCTGGGGCCGTCCCCCAATAGGTGCCGAATAAAACATTCGATTTATTTGTCCCCCGCGTCCAAAGCGCTTCTGCATTTACGTTCAGAAATTGCGTATAACGCCGTTTAGCCCCAACATCCAGACGATCCTGTTGGATCAACTCCGTAAAATAACGAATAAAAATTCCTTTAAACAATCCTCCGTCTCCATTTCCTTCGTCTTTCAGAAGAGAATTATTTACTAATGTACTGATTGTATAATCGGCTGCTAAGACGGCATCGTTCAGATAGCTCTTCTCTCCCAATATCTTATATAATTCTACAGCCGAACCAATAAATGTACCTTCGTTATAGGTAAATATCCAATTTTTCTGTGTCTCTCCGGTATTGCTGTTTATATTATCATACACCATTCCGTTATTGCTGTTGAACAAGGTACTTTTCTCCCAGTTATAGATCTTGAGTGCCCACTCCTTGTCGGCTTCATTTCCGAATTCCTGAAACAGCCGGGCTGCCAGGATACAGGCCGGGCCGTTCGAACAGGCGTTTTTACTGTACTCCTGCCCTTTCACCCAGGTTATGCCTCCGCCGGCATTTGTATTCCAGCCTACTTTGATATACTCCCAGATCTGCAAGGCTGCTTCTTTGTACTTCTGGTCTTTAGTGACCTGATAGGCACGAAGGATAGCCAGTGCATTCCACTCCATGTCATCATAAAAGTCATTCCTGAAAGTGTTACCGTTCTTTACCTTTACACCTTCAAACCATTGATCGAAATAGGTCTTGTACTTCGTATCCCCAGTACGCAGGCTGGCATCTACCAACACATCCAATGCATGGGCCTGAGGCCAGTAATGGAAAGTCTCATTCCCGTTACTGTCATAATTAAAATACTTCCCTCCGGTATTCCAGAAAGAGTTGACCAATGCTGTGGTACTGCTATCGGCAGCGGCATACCAGTCGATGCCTTCACTTCCATCCGGATTCACCGGATTATTGTCATCGTCGCCACATGCCCAAAACAAAAGGGGGAAAAATAAGAAAAGGAGAATATTCTTCATGTTGTTATCTTTACTCAAGTAAAAAAGAAGAACCGGAAATGAGGTAAACCTCTTTTATTGTACCAGAAATTCCCGGTTCTTCTTGTCTTTTACTCTGGATTATTTAACTATCGTATGTGTATAAGGCTGATCAGCCGTCAGATAAATAGTATAAGTTGCCGGAACACCATCAAAGTCTCCCATCAGCTTCCATTTATTTTCCCACTGAGAAGTCTCGTTAAACATTTGCAGGTAGTAATACGTTTCCGGGCTGGATGCCGTCGGACGTGAATCGGTCTGGTTCAATGTTCCCCAGTCGACCTCTTTCTCTGCATCGGCACCATTGTTTTCCTGGATAAACATTCTGAACTTATAACGTTCGTCTTTACCCCAACTTTCTTCCTTAAAGTTCACGGTTGCCTTTGCCTGGAATACACCATAACCGACGTAGGGCAGTTCAAACAGAATTTCATCATTCGGACAGAAATAGAAACCGATCTTATTTACCAATGTATAGGTACAAGCACCGGTGTTAAAGTCTAATGTAATCCGGTAGACACCGTCCTTAGGTACTGTTGTCGTTCCATTTTCCTTAATGACGCCGTCGGCTGTATAGAATACTCTTGTCGTTCCTGATTTGCCGTCAGTAAAGTTGAATGATTTACCGGCTGCCAACTTTGTATATACTTCAAATTCACCACCTGCTACCGCTTTCATTTTATGTGCCTTTGCCAGGTCGGCACCGCCTTCGGAAGCCTCACCGGTTACATATACATCAATAGGAACATCTTCAAATCCGGCCAGGCGGGTAACTGTGATCTTGTTTTCCACACTCGATTTCATGCTTTGCATTCCCTTGGTAGAGAATACAGTCCATTTGAAAGTACCTGTATCGGCAGGTTTAATACCTACTTTACCGGCAATCTGGTTCAACAGTTTATGAGTAACGGTTGCAAAATTATTGTACCCGTTGTTATTAGCAGACACCACATAAACAGGTTTTGAAAAGTCACCGTCCTCTTTATCAAAAGCAATCTGATAAAGAGCCGTGCCGGCTTCTTCCACACTGGCTGCTTTCCATTCAAAATAGACACTTGCCGATGCAGAAGCTTCCAATACAACCGATTTGCCATCCGCAGGTTCGAGCAATGTATTCACACTTGCCAGACGACCGTCAGTGTCTCCCATATTATCATTACATCCCATGAATACCAGCGCAACAGAGCTAACAAGCATCAGTTTTTTTAATATCGCTTTCATAATTCTTCCTTTTTATTTGATTACTAAATTATGAGTATATTCACCTTGCGTATTCAAAGAGAATGTAATATCGTATGTTTTATCGCTCCAACCATCGGTAGCCGGGGTTTTCCAAACTTCATTGTTTGTCCACTGTTCTACATTCGTCTTTTCCGCCATATAATAATACTCATCGTTTCCGGTCGGCTTGCTGTCGTTATTGATGGCAGCTCTCCATTCGGTTTCTCCGTCGGAACTTTCCATTCTGAACTTATACCGGTCGTCTGTATTATCACTGCCCGTCAAACCAGTAACCGTGTAACCGTTCAAAGCCCAGACCCCAAGCCCCTGGTAATCGAGTTCGATCTCTTTCTGCGACCAGTTCAGGAACCATTTTACTTTGGTTACTTCTTTGGAAGTAAACGAACCGGCATTGAAATCGATGTAGTATTTATAAATACCTGTCTTAGCAGCCGTAATGCTACCGCCTTCAACCAATTTCTCACCATTCAATGAATATTCGGTCGGAGTACCTGTATTGGCACTGACGAACTTGAATGATTTGCCTTCTGTAAGTTTAATGAATACTTCGAATTCACCGTCGGCAACCTTCTTCATAACCATAGCTTTATCCAGATCGGCTCCCACTTCCGTAGCTTCACCGGTGATATACAACTGACTCGGCACTTCGGCAAATCCAGCCAGGCGGGTAAGGGTCAGCGTACGTTCCTCTTCTGCCCTTATGGGATTAATACCTTTAGAGGCATATACCGTCCATTTCAATGTTCCCTGGGCAGCAGACTCGATACCGGCCAAAGCGGCGATCTGGTTTAATTGTTTATGCGTAATTGTAGCATGGTTACTACCACCATTATTGTCTGCCGTAGAAATATAAACAGGGTCCGAGAAATCGCCGTCTGCCTTATCGAATACTACTTCATACAACACGACTCCACCGTCTTCAGCTAAAGAGGGTTCCCATTCGAAATATAAAGAAGCGGATGCTGATGGTTGCAGAACAACTGCCTTACCATTATCCGGTTCGTATAATGTTTTTACTGCGGTCACGCCCAGATCTCTCACTTCACCATCACTGCTACAGGCAGTAAAAGCCAGGATGAAAGAAAAAAGCGTCGCATATGTTATAGATATTGCTTTCATATCTTTTTCTGAGTAATTAGATTTATAATTAGATTAATATCCCGGATTCTGAGTCAGGTTCTTGTTAATATCCCGTTGCGACTGCGGAATAGCGAACAAGTAATCTCTGTCTTTACTGAACTTACGGGCATCCAGCTCGATATACTGTGTGTTATCAGCTGCGAATTTAGCCCCATGAGGACGGCCGTTCAATACGGTTTCGATGGTTTTCCAACGACGGATATCATATATCCGCAAGCCTTCGATGGCAAGTTCGCAACGACGTTCACGGCGAACGATCGACTGCATATTACCTGAAGCTGGATAATTCAGGGCAGATGCATCGGTAAATCCGGCACGTTCACGAAGAGGTTTGATCGTCTTGTTCCAGACAGCTTCGTTCATCTGGCCTAACTCTGTTTTAGCCTCAGCATACATCAATAAAACATCTGCATAACGCATCAGCATAATATTCAGGCCTGCTGCCATTCCTTCCGGAGCGGTCGGGTCGAAATATTTGCGGATATAGTATCCGGTTCCTGTCGAGTTCTGGCCGGGGCCTGCATATTCATCCAGGTTAGCGACACCTGCATCCGCAGAAGAACCCGGTTTGATGTAGATAGTAGAGGTTACGCCTTTACCGTCTGTCCACTGATAACCATGATAAACGATTGTAGCTTTAAAACGAGGGTCTCTGTTTATATAAGGATCATCTTCCTTATAGCCTGAACCGGCTTCATTGATCGCTTTACCGTTCTTCATCAGGTAATCGTCCACCAGCTCCTGGGTAGGTGCAAATGCATTGATACGTCCGCCTACGGAAAGCGGGATTGCATCGTACATTTCAGCCCATGTTCTCAGGTTCAGCAAATATCCCATATCCAGGATCACTTCACTGTTGTATTCATTTTCCGGCAGGAATAGTCCTTCATAGCTGGGGAACAAAGTATATTCGCCGTATTCTCCGTTGATAATTTTCTCACAAACAGAGGCTACATTCTCCCAGTCGCTTTCATACAGATAGGTACGAGCCAATAACGTCATGGCAGCTCCCTGGGTTATACGGCCATTATCGGCTGCTGTATATTGCTGTTTGGTTGGCAACATCTTTACAATATCGTTCAGTTCCGTACGAACAAAATCGAGCACTTCGCTTCTCGGTGAACGGGCTATTGTGTTCGCCTCTTCAATTGACAATCCATAATCGAACAAAGGAACATCACCGTAATGGTTGGTCAAACGGAAGAACAGGTAAGCACGGATAAAGCGGGCTTCTGATTTCATCCTGTTCTTCAATGTCTCATCCATATTCGGAACGCGATCTACATTTTCAAGGAAAGTATGGCAGGTTTTAATGCCTTCATAACATTTTTTCCAGTCTTCCGAGAAACGACCTAATGCGGCATTGGCCTGACCCGAAGTAATCAGTTTTTCATCCGAGCTGCCACGACCTTCATATAAGTTGTCGGATAGCTTTTCATCTTTGAAGAAATATTCGGACGTCATCATTTGTCCATAAGCCTTGCTCAACACGGCAGAGGCTTTTGCTTCGGAGGTCCAATAGTTCAAGTCTGTAAATTTATTGGTTGGAGCCAAATCCAGATCATTACATGATGTAAAGGTTGCAAGTACCAAACAAGCAATACCTGTACTATATTTTAAGAAATTCATTTTCATAATAAACAGATGTATTAAAATTCTATATCTAAACCGAACCCATAATAAGTAAGCGTCGGATAGTTACGACCGCTATTACCGCCGATACCACCGATACCTCCCATATCACTACCAAATTCAGAAGATTCCGGATCGATAAATGAGTTTTTACAGAAAGTCAACGGGTTTTCCGTATTCACACTGACACGCAGTTTCTGAACACCAAATTTCTGAGTCAACGATTTGGGCAAAGTATATCCGACCTGAATATTCTTTACACGCAGATAAGCCGCATTTAATATATGATTATCACCAGCCAGGCTCCAATTGTTAGTAGCAGATGCAGAGCCAGGAGCTGTCAGGCGCGGCCAGCGGGCGTCCGGGTTAGTCGGCGTCCAGAAGTCCAATTGATGTTCATAAATACAATATGAATAGTTGCTATGGAATGGCTCCATTAACTCTCCGCGAAGGAACTGAGAACGTTTTCCAACACCCTGCAACATCAGGTTCAAGTCAAATCCTTTCCAGGCTAAACTGTAAGTAAAACCGAATGTGTAACGAGGAAATGCATTTCCTAATACGACACGGTCTTTCTCATTAATAACCTTATCGCCATTCTGATCGACATATTTCACATCTCCCGGCTGAACGGAACTACCAACAGGCAGTGCGCTGTTAGCAATTTCTTCATAGCTCTGGAACAAACCGTCGGTTTTATAACCATAATAAGATCCCAACGATTCGCCTTCACGGATCAGCTTGTATAACTCATCGAGTCCGTCGATACGTTCCTGACCGCCAAAATCAGTGACCTTATTCTTAGAGTCTGAAATATTGAAGTTAAAATTATGGTGAAAATCACCATGATTTAGCTTATAGTTGACTGTCAACTCCCAACCTTGGTTTTTCATTTCGCCCGCATTTTCCTTAGCAGTAGTTCCTCCATAAATGGTGGATACTTCGGGAGTCAACAGGATATTGGTCGTTTTTTTATTGAAATAATCGGCAGATACATACAAATTACCATTCAGGAAGGTAGCATCCACACCGATATTAAAGTTGGCTGACTTTTCCCAGGTTAATAAGGCGTTACCATCCGTAATCTTCGTACCGGCAATCGATGTGTTATTAAATACGAACTGATTGTTCTCTATCAAATAAACTGTCTGGTAGGAATAATTATCTACATTCTGGTTACCCAATACACCATAAGAAGCACGCAGTTTCAAATCGCCGATATTGCTCTTATAAGTATCCATAAAAGCTTCTTCCGACAAACGCCAGCCGGCAGAGAATGAAGGGAAGAACCCCCAACGCTGATCTTTAGCGAACTTGGAAGAACCGTCATAACGGAAAGAGACATCTCCGTAGTATTTATCCATATAGCTATAACCTACACGGCCGAATACGGATGTGATACTCGTTTGGTCTGTATCATTATTCGAGTTCTTATTTTCTTTATTCTGTACGGAGTCGTCTGTTGTCGGTAAACCCAGATCTTCGTCCGTATATTCCCAGGCGATACGGCTGGCCTGCTTCGTATATGATTCGTTAGAAGCACCGAACAAGGCTGTTACATGGTGAGCTTCCTTAAATGTACGGTCATAATTCAACAGGAACTGAGAACTGAGCGTATACCGTTTTTCATTATAGTCTTCCGTCATTGTATTAGAATGCATATACAATACCGGATTTGTCAGATCGGCAGACGAATATAAAGGCACTTTCTTATCACGGCGGTAACGATGATGTTGCGTGAGGTCCAAACCGATCAAACCGGTGGCTTTTAATCCTTCCATAATCTTGAAGTCGAGATTCATACTACCGATGAAGTTATCCTCGTCTTTCTTTTCATAACCGCCATCCTGCAACAATGCCAGCGGGTTGTCATCACCTACAATATCGTTTACCAGATATTTGTCGCCTTCCATGAATTTATAATAGTAATAAGAAGGTACACGGGAAGAGTTGATGATCGCATTACCAGTACCGCCGGCTACGGTGCGGTCCTTACGGCGGTTGTATGCCATCAGTGAAGTAAGTTTGAAGCGTCCGTATTCCGTACTTAAGTTCGTACGGAAGTTATAACGTTCCATGCCGAAATTACCCTTGAAGTTACTTTCCTGATTAAAGTAACTGGCCGATACCATATAAGTTGTATTCTCGCTACCGCCCGATACATTAATGTTGTAGTTCTGCTGAAGGCCTGTCAGGATGATCTGATCATACAGCCATTCTTCTTCGTCGCGGTGGTCATATAAGTCGCGAATAGCGGTCGGAGTGAATTGAGGGGCATTCCCAACATTCACATTTGCCTGGTTTCTCAACATAGCATTCTGCCAACCTTCTACCGGAGAGAACAAAATACGCGGGTCCTGCATACCGACCTGTCCGTTAAATGTGACTTGAGGTTTACCTCCCTTAGATCCTTTCTTGGTTGTGACAAGGATAACGCCATTCGCTGAACGTGAACCGTAGATAGCCGCACTACCGGCATCTTTCAGAATAGAGACATTCTCGATATCGTTCGGATTCAGATTATTCAGTGTAGAAGAGCTGGAGATCAAACCGTCGATAACGATCAACGGATCGTTATTACCCATTGTACTGACACCACGTATGTTGATATTCATACTGTTGTCATTCGGATTCATGTTCTTGCTCTGAATAACCAGGTTGGCTGACGCTCCCTGCAATGCCTGAGTAGCATTGGTTACAGGACGATTTTCAAAAATCTCACTGTTCACCTGGTCTACCGAACCGGTGATACTTTTACGTGAACGGGTTCCATAACCGACAACCACCACTTCGTCCAGCTTCTGGCTATCTTCTTTCAGGGTAATGCGGAAATCGTTCTTTCCTTTTAAAGAGATTTGCTGTGTCAGGAAACCTATATAAGAGATTTCCAGTGTTCCGTTTTCAGGAACTTGCAAGGTAAAGTTTCCGTCAAAGTCGGTCACGGTTCCGCTTGTAGTTCCTGAAACAACTACATTGGCACCGATAACAGGCAGGCCCGTTTCATCGATAATAACACCTTTTACGGTTTTTTCTTTCTGATCGACTGCATTTTTAGCAGGTGCGGAAATGACAACATAATCTCCTTTAATCGAATAAGTATAACCTGTATCAGCCAAGATCTGCTTTAATACATCCAATACTTCTACGTTCTTTTGATTCAGTTGTACCCTTTTGCTGACATCCAACTGCGTACCATTATAAGCAATTTTGTACTTGGATGAAGCTTCGATCTTCTGGAACGCTTCCTTTAGCGAAACTGTTCCTTCATTAAAGGAGACCTTTTGTGCATTGATCTGCAGACAACCTGCGATCAGGAAACACAGACAATAGGTTCCAATTCGTCTGGATTTGTGTTTATTCTTCATATGTAATTAAAAAAGTTAAACAATAACACGATTTTAAGTGCGTACTCATCTATAATGACAGATGGAAAAAACGTTGCACCCAATCGAAACTAAAACTTTTTTTAATTACATCGTAAAAAAATACTTTTTGCCTATTTCAGGAAGATATCTTTATTGTCAATCTGATATTCAAGTCCGGGAATTAACTCCTTCAAAAGCATGAATATATTTTCCAACGATTCATCCTTATTAAAATGTACCGTTATTTTATTATTATTATAAATAGATGTTTGCAAATGCACATTTACTCCGTATGTACGTTGCAAAATACGGATGATATCCGAAAAAGAGTAGTTGTCAAAGAATAAACCACCTTCGCGCCAATCGGAATAATCGGCAGAGACGACCTGTTTTATATCCGCTATTCCGGAGTCGATATTATATACCAACTGTTCATCGGGCACCAGATGATATACTTGTTTATCGTTATCCTGAAGACATACCCGTACGGAGCCTTCTTCAAGTGTCGTGGCAATCTGTTTTACCTCCGGATAAGCAAGAATATTAAAGCGCGTACCCAATACTTCCACATTCAGTGTGCGGGCTTTCACGATAAATGGTTGTTCCACATTTTTCTCTACCTCGAAATAACCTTCACCAGACAGATAAACATCACGTGTCTGTCCTATAAAGGTAGAAGGATAAATCAATACGCTACCGGAATTCAACCAAACCCGACTACTGTCCGGAAGAATGATCTGCTCACGTTTGCCTGCCGGAACGAAATGCTCGATCAGCGAAACATCCGCCACGGCATCTTTAACTATATTTGCCTGCCAATAAAAATAAACGGAAGAAGAAAGCATGATCAACGGTAAGAGCCATATAGCCGCCAGTTTCATCACAAATGACGTCGGCCGTAAAGATTTCCGCACAGGTTCCTTTTGTTCTGAGAAACCTAATTGTCTGCTTAATTGAGAAAAAGCCTGTTCTGAATGATTTTCGTTCATCTCCGGAAACCCAATAGTATCCCAGACCGACAGTAGCGCATCGTCTACCTCCGGCCTATCATCTCCCTTTGTCAGCCGTTGATGTACTTTCCTTATCGTCTCTTCCGAGAAGTCATGATGAAAGAAATAATCAACTATTTTTTTTATATAACTCATTCTGTCCTTAACATTATATTATAAAGACTCCTTTTGGGCATTTCGCCCCCAATATTTTAACACAAATAAAGTATCAATAGATATAATAAAACTTTTCTCAATTCTTTTAACGCCAAATTCAGGTGATTTTCAACTGTTTTCTTACTTAATTGTAATTTTTCGGCAATCTCCTGGTTGGACAATCCGATCTCACGGCTCAACTGATAGATCAATTTACGTTGTGGAGGCATGCTTTCTACCACCATATCGATCAAAAGTTGCAAATCCTTGGCAATTAAATCTTCATCCGGAGAGTCATTGGTCTCTTCTTCAAATGGTTTTTCTTTTAATCTTTCGATACGTATTTGTTGAGCTTCCAAAAAATTGAAAGTGGTATTCTTGGACAAGATGAACAGATAAGCGCCAAAGTTCTTCACATCGGCAAACTTATCCCGGTTTCCCCATACTTTAGAGAAAACTTCCTGGGCAATATCCTCTGCATCCTGCTCAGATTTAACCAAACCGTATACAAAACCACGGATCTTGGGATAATAGCGCATGAATAGTACCTGAAAAGCTTTCTGGCTTCCCAGGGTCAGTTCCTTCACTAATAGTTCCTCGTCGATCAGATTTGTTAGCATGACGGCAAATATACAAACACTAATGTTTAATCGGTGCAAACAACGACAATTTGTTTCAGTTAAATAGGCATATTTGAAATATATTTATTTACTTTTGTTGAAGAATAGCATATACAATAATAATACAGCCATGAATACAAAATTTCTTATCACAAATGATTGTACTCGTAGTGAACTTCTTAAAAAGAAAATCATACATTTCTATATTGCCAATGGGGATGCTACAATTGCGGAACTATGTAAAGAAATGGACTTAAGTATTCCGACTGTCACCAAACTGATCGGCGAATTACAAGACGATGGCTATATTCTGGATTTCGGTAAACAGGATACCAGCGGTGGCCGTAAACCGAATATTTACGGTTTAAATCCGGCTTCCGGCTATTTCGTAGGAGTTGACATCTACAAAAACAAAATCAACCTGGCAGCCGTAGATTTCAAAGGTGAAAAACTGAGGATAGAAGAGAATATTCCCTATTCACTCGAGAATACGCCGGCAGCACTTGAAGCATTATGCGAGAAAATCAATGTTTTTATCAATTCATTACCGGTAGAAAGAGAAAAGATACTGGCTGTCGGTGTCAATATATCGGGACGGGTAAAACCAGTATCCGGTTACAGTTACAGTATATTCTATTTTGATGAAAAACCGCTTTCCCTGATATTGGAAGAGCGCATAAAAATCAAAATCTATATCGAGAACGACACCCGTGCCATGTTATATGGTGAGTATATGCAGGGGATTGTAAAAGGTGAAAAGAACATCCTTTATATAAATATGAGCTGGGGATTGGGATTAGCCATATTTATTAATGGTGAACTATATTACGGCAAATCCGGTTTTTCAGGCGAATTCGGTCATTTCTGTTTCTTCAATAATGAGATATTGTGCCATTGCGGGAAGAAAGGATGTATCGAAACCGAAGCATCCGGTTCGGCCTTATATCGCAAGCTACTGGAAAAATACAGGGAGGGCAGCAGCACCATTCTTGCCAAGAAAATAGACAAGAACGAAGATATCACGATGGAAGATATGATTGAGGCTATCCAGAAAGAAGATGTCCTCTGTATCGAGATACTTGAAGAAATGGGGGTAAATCTGGGACAAGGCATTGCAGGTCTTATGAATATATTCAATCCGGAACTGGTCGTATTAGGAGGAACTCTCTCCTTAACCGGCGAATATCTCAGCCTTCCTATAAAAAGCGCCATACGCAAATACTCACTCAATCTGGTAAGCCAGGATACGGAAATTAAAATTTCCAAACTGGGTGAACGTGCCGGTGTACTGGGTGCCTGTTTATTATCGAGAAGTAAAATTTTAGGAATGATACGATATTAACTATCGGTCAAAAGAGAGACCAAAACCTTACTATTCATTACATCCTACTTACAAAGTCTTAAATTCCAGATAAAGACACCAATAAAGCTGTTTATATTATCATTGAGATATTAATAAATAATAACCTTAAGAAAACCACAATTATTAAATTATTTTATTTATATTTGCTGCATATTTAAAATATCACACATAATAACTACTAAAATACTACATCCCATGGAAAGAATTAAAGGTCTGATCGATGCCCCTTTTACTCCGTTTTATGAAAATGGAGAAGTGAACTACGAACCCATCGAAGCTTATGCAAAACTTCTTGTTAATAACGGATTAAAAGGAGTTTTTATTAACGGATCATCTGGCGAAGGCTATATGCTGAATGAAGAAGAACGCATGAAGCTGGCCGAAAGATGGGTGGAAGTTGCCCCGGAAGGATTCAAAGTAATCGTACATGTCGGAAGCACCTGTGTAAAGACAAGCCGAAACCTGGCTGCTCATGCCCAAAAGATTGGAGCGTGGGGTATCGGAGCAATGGCTTCTCCTTTCCCTAAAGTGAATCGCGTGGAAGAACTGGTAAAGTATTGCGAAGAAATTGCCTGCGGTGCACCGGAACTACCTTTCTATTATTATCATATCCCGGCATTCAACGGTGCATTCCTTTCTATGGTCGATTTCCTGAAAACAGTAGACGGACGGATTCCTAATTTCGCCGGTATTAAATATACGTATGAAAGCTTGTACGAATACAATCAGTGCCGGTTATATAAAGACGGTAAATTCGACATGCTACACGGACAGGACGAAACAATTCTGCCATGCCTGGCTATGGGGGGAGCCCAGGGCGGTATCGGAGGAACTACCAACTACAATGGAAAAGAATTGGTAGGCATTATCGAAGCATGGAAAGCCGGAGACCTGGAAACAGCCCGCGAAAAACAAAACTTCTCACAGGAAGTCATCAACGTGATCTGCCATTTCCGTGGAAATATCGTAGGGGGTAAACGCATCATGAAACTGATCGGTCTGGATCTTGGTAAAAACCGTACTCCGTTCCAGAATATGACAGATGCGGAAGAAGCTACAATGAAAGCAGAACTGGAAGCAATCAACTTCTTCGAAAGATGTAACAAATTCTAATGTAATATGGACGCAAAGACAAATATATCCCAGCCAACCGACTATCTCGGCTATTGGGGCAACGTCTACAAAAACGATTTCCTGAACGATATCATACCTTTCTGGTTGAAATATGGCATCGATAAGGAAAACGGCGGATATTTCACCTGTCTGGACAGGGACGGCTCCTTGATGGATTCAAACAAATCGGTTTGGTTCCAGGGACGATTCGCCTTTATACTGGCATACGCTTACAACAACATTGAAAAACGGGAAGAATGGTTACAGGCCTGTAAAAACGGTATTGACTTCATTGAGAAATACTGTTTTGACACAGACGGACGTATGTTTTATGAAGTAACGGCAACCGGTGTCCCGGTACGTAAAAGAAGATATGTATTCTCCGAAACATTTGCAGCCATTGCCATGGCTCAATACGCGATCGCTTCGGGTGATAAGAGTTATGCAGAGAAAGCTGTTAAACTGTTCAAGCAGGTTCTTTATTATAAAAATACACCGGGATTACTGGAACCCAAGTTCCGTGAAGGCTTTGTTGCCAAAGGACATTCCATTTGCATGATCCTGATCGATACGGCTGCCCGTATCCGCGAGGCGACCGATGATGAGATCCTCACCAAACAGATAGACGAATCCATCGCCGAGCTACGCCGGGATTTCATGAAACCGGAGTTCAAGACCATCCTCGAAACAGTAGGGCCGAACGGTGAATTTATCGATTCGATCCCCGGCCGTACAATCAATCCGGGCCATTCCATCGAAACAGCCTGGTTCATTCTGGAAGAAGCCAAATACCGGAACTGGGATCCCGAACTGAAAGAGATGGGACTGACCATCCTCAACTGGGCGTGGGAATGGGGCTGGGATAAAACATATGGCGGAATCTCTTATTTCAAAGATTGCAAGAACCTGCCTCAGCAGGAATACTGGCACGATATGAAATTCTGGTGGCCCCAATGCGAAGCCATTATCGCCACATTGTATGCCTATGAAGCCACCGGCGACAGTAAATATCTGGAAATGCACCGGATGATCAACGAATATACCTATGCCCGCTTTCCGGACAGGGAGTATGGCGAATGGTATGGCTATTTCCACTACGACGGAACTCTCTCCCAGCCAGCCAAAGGCAATATGTACAAAGGCCCGTTCCACATCCCCCGGATGCTTCTGAAATGTAACTTGCTTTGCCAAGAAATTCTTTCAAAATAATATGAACAGCCTAACCAAACTTTGTTTTCACCTTATAAAATAGAACGAAATGAATAATAAAAAGATATATCCCTGGGTCGTTGTCGGTCTGTTATGGGGAGTAGCTCTACTGAACTATATGGACCGGCAGATGCTCTCCACCATGAAAGATGCGATGATGATCGACATCACCGAACTGGAATCGGCAGCCAACTTCGGTCGTCTGATGGCCGTATTCCTCTGGATTTACGGATTCATGAGCCCTGTAGCAGGTATGATTGCCGACAGGGTAAACCGCAAATGGCTGATCGTTGGTAGTTTATTCGTCTGGTCGTTTGTTACACTGATGATGGGCTACTGTACCACATTCAACCAGATTTATTTCCTGCGTGCCTTGATGGGAGTAAGTGAAGCTTTGTATATCCCTGCCGGATTATCTTTGATTACCGACTATCACCAGGGAAAAACCCGTTCACTGGCAGTGGGTATCCACATGACCGGTCTTTACACCGGCCAGGCTCTCGGAGGCTTCGGAGCCACGGTAGCAAGCGCTTTCACCTGGGAAACGACTTTCCACTGGTTCGGTATTGTCGGAATCGCCTACAGTGTCATCCTGATCCTGTTTCTGAAAGACAAGAAAGACCATATCGTTCATAAGATCAAAGAAGTCGGTGCAGCCGTCGAGAATCCGGTCAAAGGAGCCCTCAAAGGGATGGGGATGCTGTTTACCAATATATCATTCTGGATCATCCTGCTTTATTTTGCAACTCCCAGCTTGCCGGGTTGGGCAACGAAAAACTGGCTGCCGACCCTGTTCTCGGAAAACTTATCCATAGATATGTCGGAAGCCGGACCACTGTCGACCATCACGATCGCTTTGTCATCGTTTATCGGTGTTATCGTCGGTGGCATCCTGTCAGACAAATGGATACAGACGAATGTACGTGGTCGTGTCTATACCGGAGCAATCGGACTGGCTTTGACCATTCCATCGCTATTATTGCTCGGTTTCGGACATAACTTCCCAATGATTGTAGGAGGCGGACTTTGCTTCGGCGTCGGTTTCGGTATCTTTGATGCAAACAACATGCCGATCCTCTGCCAGTTCATTTCTCCCCGCTATCGTGCCACAGCTTACGGTATCATGAACATGACGGGAGTATTTGCCGGAGCTGCCATCACGGATCTACTGGGCAGATCGACGGATGCCGGAAATCTGGGACATGATTTTGCCATGCTGGCAGGTCTTGTAGCCATTGCTTTGCTGATCCAGATATGTTTCCTTCGTCCGAAAGTGGCAAATATGACGGATTAACAATAAGAATATCAATAAAAAGCTCCAAAGGTAATCGTATTCATGCCCTGAATTTATTACCTTTGGAATCAGCATTAACTAATTTACAGAACAAATATCATGAAAAAAAGCATCTTTTATCTCTGTCTTCTATTCATCGTGCAAACCGCCATTGCTGCAGACAGCCTGTATGTCAGGGAGCAGCAAATCCCGATTCTGATCGATCGTACAGACAATGTGCTGTTGGAAATGCGTATTCCTGCACAGAAAGGGGATGTCTTAAATAAACTGACTCTTCAATTCGGTAATGAAACAAATACATCCGACATAAAAGCAGTCCGGTTGTTCTATAGCGGAACGGAAGCACCCGCCAGGGAAGGAACCCATTTCAATCCGGTGACTTACGTTACGAGTTTCACCCCCGGAAAAACACGGGCAGCCAATCTTTCCTATTCCGTCAAACAGGATGAAATAACAACTCCGGGAAACACCATCACATTGGCATCCAAACAACCGATGGTAAAAGGTACGAACTATTACTGGGTAAGTATTGAAATGAAACCGGAAACATCTCTGCTGTCGAGAGTTTCTTTCACCCTGCCGGAAGCAATCATCAACAACAAACCGATGGAAATCACCTGGAGCGGCAAAGCAGAAGCTCCCCGTCGCGTAGGTGTAGGCGTACGCCAGGCAGGTGATGACGGTTCTGCAGCATTCCGTATCCCAGGGTTGGTGACAACAAACAACGGCACTCTTCTGGGTGTTTATGATATCCGCTACAACAGCAGCGTAGACTTGCAGGAAATGGTCGACATAGGTGTAAGCCGCAGTACCGACAAAGGACAGACCTGGGAACCGATGCGTGTTGCCATGACCTTCGGTGAAACCGGCGGTTTGCCTCATGCACAGAACGGTGTGGGCGATCCTTCCATTCTGGTCGATGAGAAGACAAACACGGTCTGGATCGTTGCCGCCTGGACGCATGGCATGGGTAACGGACGCGCCTGGTGGAACTCCATGCCGGGCATGACTCCCGATGAAACCGCCCAATTAATGCTGGTAAAGAGTGAAGACGACGGCAAGACCTGGAGCGAACCGATCAACATCACCTCACAGGTAAAAGATCCTTCCTGGTACTTCCTGTTGCAGGGTCCCGGTCGAGGTATCACCATGCAGGACGGTACATTGGTTTTCCCGATCCAGTTCATCGACGCTACCCGTGTCCCGAACGCCGGAATCATGTACAGTAAAGACCGCGGAGCAACCTGGCATCTGCATAACCTGGCACGTACCAATACGACCGAAGCCCAGGTGGCAGAAGTCGAACCGGGTGTACTCATGCTGAATATGCGTGACAACCGGGGAGGCAGCCGTGCCGTGGCAACCACCAAAGACCTCGGAAAAACATGGACGGAACATCCTTCCAGCCGCAGTGCGCTTCCCGAGCCGGTATGTATGGCCAGCCTTATCAAAGTGGATGCCAAAGACAATATCACCGGAAAGAAACTGCTGTTGTTCTCCAACCCGAACACAACCAAGGGGCGTAATCATATTACGATCAAAGCCAGCCTGGACGGCGGTCTGACATGGCCTGCCGAACATCAGGTATTGCTGGATGAAGCAGATAACTGGGGTTACAGTTGCTTGTCTATGATCGACAAGGAAACGGTAGGAATCTTCTACGAGTCAAGTGTTGCACATATGACTTTCCAGGCCATCAAGATAACCGACCTGATTAAATAAAGAAGGATGAAGCAAAAACTGTTCATAACATTTATACTATGTTTATGGCTACCGGCGGTCTATGCTGACGGTAGCCTGAACTTACTTCCCCGGCCGCAGCAGGTGGATTGGATGAAACAGACCTTCTCCGGTAAGGAGATTTCCCTCTCGCTGGACGGCAACACCGAACAAATGGTTACCGACTGGCTGCAGGAAAGCAATATCGGCATAAATCCTGCCAGCAGGAAAGTGTTTCGGGTAACTCTTACCGACAACTTTCCGGAAGCAAAAATAAATCCGGAGGAAGCCTACAAACTACAGGTTTCATCGCAGGGAATCTCCATCGAAGCAACCACCGAACAGGGAGTGTATTGGGCTATCCAAACGCTCCGCCAGCTGACGGAGAAAAAGGGTGACAAATCCTATATCACAGGATGCACCATTACAGACTGGCCCGCTTTCCGTATCCGCGGATTTATGCAGGACGTAGGCCGTTCGTATATCTCGATGGAAGAACTGAAACGCGAAATAGCCAAACTATCACAATATAAGATCAACGTATTCCACTGGCACCTCACGGAGAATCAGTCCTGGCGCCTGGAAAGTAAAATCTTCCCGATGCTCAACGACAGTATCCATACGACTCGTATGCCGGGCAAATACTACACATTGGAAGAAGCCAAAGAACTGGTCGAGTTCTGTAAGCAACATCAGGTATTACTCATTCCCGAATTTGATATGCCGGGACACAGTGCCGCTTTCATCAGCACCTTCCGCCACGACATGCAAAGTCCGGAAGGCATGAAAATACTGAAACTGCTGATTGAAGAAGTGTGCGAGACATTCGATGTGCCGTACCTGCATATCGGAACCGACGAAGTGAAATTCACCAACCCGCAATTCGTTCCCGAAATGGTTGCTTTCGTACGGTCAAAAGGCAAAAAAGTAATCTCCTGGAATCCGGGATGGCACTATCAGCCGGGAGAGATCGACATGATCCATATGTGGAGTTACCGGGGTAAGCTACAGGAAGGAATCCCCGCCATAGACTCACGTTTCCATTATCTGAACCATTTCGATACTTTTACCGATCTGCGCGGATTGTTCATGAGCAATATCTACCATCATACCGAAAGCAGCGACGATATGGCAGGTGTGATCCTGGCTGTCTGGAACGACCGCCTGGTACAACCGGAAGAGAAAATCATCAACGAAAACTATCTGTATCCGAACATGCTGACCATTGCCGAACGTTCCTGGAGAGGGGGCGGCTATGAATACTTCGATAAATACGGCACGAATATGCCTCCGGAAAGCAGCGAGGAATACAAAGCATTTGCAGAATTTGAACAGCGTCTGCTCTGGCATAAAGAACATCATTTCAAAGGCTATCCGTTCCCGTACGTTAAACAGACAGGCATCCGCTGGCGCATCACCGATGCTTTCCCGAATAACGGAAACAGGAGTAGCATATTCCCTCCGGAAACCGAATTGAAAGACAGTTATACGTACGAAGGAAAGACCTACGGCACCAACGACACCGAAGGAGCCGGAATCTATCTGCGCCATGTATGGGGCAACACAATACCCTGCTTCTATAAAGATCCGCAGGAAAACCATACCGCCTATGCCTGGACCTGGGTGTACTCTCCCAAAGACCAGGAAGCCGGTGCCTGGATCGAGTTCCAGAACTACGGACGCTCGGAAATGGACCTCACCCCGCCTCAGGGACAATGGGACTATAAAGGGAGCCGTATATGGCTGAACGACGAAGAGATACTGCCTCCTGTATGGACAGCTACCCACAAGGAGAAATCGAATGAAGTTCCGCTGGGGAACGAGAACTGTGTAGGCCGTGAACCGACGAAAGTCCATCTGCAAAAGGGATGGAACAAAGTGTTTATGAAACTGCCTGTAGGGGAATTTCGTCTGCCGGAAGTACGGCTCGTCAAGTGGATGTTCACCTTCGCACTCGTTACGCCGGACGGAGAAAAAGCAGTGGACGGACTGATCTACTCGCCGGATAAGAAAAGATAAACAGATCATCATACAATGAAAAAAACTCTTTTATTACTATGCTTGTTACTCTGCACGACCGCCTATGCTCAGAAAAAGATCAAGGTGGCTTGTGTAGGTAACAGTGTAACCTACGGTGTAGGCATAGACAACCGGGAAGTAAACTCGTATCCGGCACAATTACAGCGTATGCTGGGAGAGGATTACGAAGTAATGAACTTTGGAAAAAGCGGTGCCACCTTACTGAACAAAGGCCATCGTCCGTACTGCGAACAAGAAGAATATAAAGCAGCTCTCGACTTTGCCGGAGACCTGGTTGTCGTCCATCTCGGACTCAACGACACCGATCCGCGCAACTGGCCGAATTACCGGGATAACTTTGTCACGGATTATCTTTCCCTGATCGAATCGTTCCGGAAAGTAAATCCGGCATGCAAAATATGGATCTGCCGGATGACACCGATCTCTCATCGCCATCCACGCTTCAAGTCGGGTACACGCGACTGGTACTGGATGGAACAGGCGACGATCGAAGAAATAGCCAGTCTGGGAAATACCGGATTGATCGATCTCCAGGCAGGACTTTATAACCGTCCGGATCTCTTGCCCGATGCCCTGCACCCGACAACCGAAGGGGCAGGTATCCTGGCAAAGACGATCTACCGGGAACTGACCGGTAATTACGGAGGATTGCAAATGCCCGTCACTTACTCGGACAATATGGTCCTGCAGCGGGAAAAACCGTTGCCCGTAACCGGTATTGCCAATGCCGGTCAAAAGGTAACAGTTCAAATAGCCGGTCAGAAAAAGGAAGCGGTGACAGCCCCGAACGGTAAATGGTCTGTTACCCTCGAACCGCTCCGGGCCGGAGGTCCTTATGAGCTGACGATAGAGGCTTCTTCCGATAAAAAGGGCAAAAAGAAAGCGGGCGATTCACAAAAGATCGTCTACAAAAATGTCTTAATCGGCGAAGTATGGCTCTGTTCCGGCCAGTCGAACATGGCTTTCCGGGTGAATGAACTGGTCTCTTTGCAACACAAGGAACTGACTGAATATGCCGGTAAACAACCACAAATACGTCTTTTCAATATGGAGCCACGCTGGTTCACAAATGCGGTGGAATGGGATGAAGCAGTCATGGATTCTCTCAACCGCCTGCAATATTACCACGACACACAATGGACGGTATGCAACGAACAGACAGCCGATAAGTTCTCCGCCGTAGCTTTCTCCTTCGGACGAATGTTGTCAGACAGCCTGAAGGTTCCGGTCGGACTCATACTGAATGCTGTCGGAGGTTCGGGAACCGAAGCATGGATAGACCGGAAAACACTGGAGTTCGATTTCACCGATATCCTGTATAACTGGACACAAAACGACTTTATCCAGGACTGGGTACGCGGCCGTGCCGCCCTCAACATAAAGAAATCGACCAACAAACAACAACGGCATCCGTACGAACCCTGTTACCTGTATGAGACAGGCATCGAGCCGTTACGGCAATATCCGATCAGAGGAATCATCTGGTATCAGGGTGAATCGAATGCACAGAATATGGAGACACACGAACGCCTGTTCCCATTGCTGGTGAATAGCTGGCGGGAGAACTGGCAGGAAGAACTACCGTTCTACTATGTTCAATTATCCAGTATCAACCGTCCGAGCTGGACCTGGTTCCGTGACAGCCAGCGCCGGATGATGCAGGCAATCCCGAATTGCGGAATGGCGGTAAGCAGCGACCGGGGCGACTCATTGAATGTACATCCACGATATAAACGTGAGATAGGGGAACGCCTGGCACGTTGGGCTTTAAACCGAACCTACGGACATCGGCTCACTCCGTCAGGCCCGCTCTTCCGTTCGGTTGAGTTCAAGGACGGTGCCGCCTATATCACCTTTGATTATGCGGAGGGCTTGCATACTTCCGACGGACAGCCGGTACGAACCTTTGAAATAGCTGAGTACGACGGATTATTTGTTCCGGCAGAAGCTGAAATTGTCGATGGAAAGGTCAAAGTCCGGAGCGATAAGATCGCCCGCCCCCAATTAGTCCGCTACGGATGGCAGCCTTTCACCCGTGCCAATCTGGTGAACGGGGACGAACTTCCCGCTTCCACATTCAGAACAGAAACAAAATAGGATATGTACAACAAAACAATATTAACCGGATGGCTGCTCCTGCTGCTCTTTTCGTTGGCAGGATGCAACCATTCCGTATCTAAACCGAATGAGATCATGATCGACTGGAGCAAATTACCCGACCTGCCCGGAATGGCAGACACCGCATCACTGGGAGTATCGGCCCCGTTTGCCGGCATAAGTAACGGAATATTGTTGGTTGCCGGAGGCTGCAACTTTCCCGATAAGCCCGTCACAGAAGGAGGGGCTAAAAAATATTACAGCGATATATTCGCCCTCGACCTTTCCAACCAAACTACCGGATGGAAGAAAGCAGGCAATCTGCCTTTTCCGGTAGCCTACGGAGCATCTGTCACCACCCCCGAAGGAGTGGTCTGCATCGGCGGGAACAACAGCGATACGTTCTTTCCGGATGTATACCTGTTATCATGGAATACCAACGATGAAAAGGCGGTTATTACCCAATTGGCTTCGCTTCCCGCATCTATGGATAACCTTTCTGCCGCCTACACCGATCGTACGATTTATGTAGCCGGAGGAAACAGCAATATGGCTCCCAGTAACACTTTCCTCTCCATGAGGCTAACAGCAGGAAGCAACTGGACCAGCCTTCCTGATTTTCCGGGAGCAGTCCGCGTCCAGCCTGTTTTAGCAGCTCAAAAGGCAGAAGACGGTGTACGTATTTATTTAGCCGGCGGTTTCCAGCCCATTCAAGGCGATATGGAAGCAATCGTCCCGGCAGATATCCTTAGCTTTCATCCGGCAACAAACACATGGGAAACGGAAGGAGAATTGCCTTTATTCGAAGATGGCACACATCGCACCTTCACCGGAGGTTGTGCAGTCCCTTATGGCGACAGTTCGATCCTGCTGCTGGGTGGTGTCAACTACGACCGTTTCCTTGCCGCCGTCAACCGCCCGAAGCTGATCGAGGCAGCCGAAGCCAAAGGAGACACGACTTTGGTCAATATGTTACAGGAGGAAGGCAAAGCCTATATGCACCATCCGGTGGAATGGTACAAATCCAACACGGCTTTGTTGCAATACAACACATTCACTAAAGAATGGACCGATCTGGGCGATTACGAGCAATTAGCCCGTGCCGGAGCAGGAGCCATACTCAAAAGCGACAGCCTCATCATCGTCAACGGCGAATTAAAGCCGGGTATCCGTACCCCACAGGTCAACCTGGCCATCATAAAATAAACGCTTTCTACATAAAGTTTCAGAAAAGTATTTGTCATTTGCAATATTCCGATATAGCACACAATCATTCAAGGGATAAGGGCATGACAAATACTTTTTTTATTTGCAATGGCGTTTGTCATCTGTCATAATATACACAAAGTTTTTAAAAAGTATCTGTCATCTGTCACATCGCAATGTAACAAGCAGGTTTACAGGTAGTAAAATATGGCAGACGTTTCTTTTTATCTGCAACTGCATCTGCCATCTGTCACCGGTATTGCAGGGGAAAGTTTATCTGTTAATAGTCAGGCTACTACCTGTTAAGTCGGGAGAAACTAATACAAAAGTCGTTACTCAGTAAAACTACCCTGTACAGGGTAGCAAGCCAGGGTGTAGAGGGTAGCCACGCAGGGCGTACAGCGTAATCGGCTAGGGTGTACAGGGTAGGAATAGTGAGTCAGGACTTAACAGGTAGCTCCTCCCTTATTAACGATTAAAAGGTGTAGGACCTGGTGGCAGTTACTCCCGACGCAAGACATAATAATTACCAACTTGCCTCCGGTTTGAAACAAAATCAACTCATATTTACCTCCTTTTTAGAACAAAAACAGCTTCAACTTGCCTCCGGTTTGAAACAAATATGTATATTTGCAATTGTAAATCAGTCACATATACAGCCATGTTCAAAAGAGATATCATTACAAGCCTGGAGGAATGGGCGGCAGACAGTCACCGGAAGCCTCTTATACTGCGTGGAGCCCGTCAGGTAGGCAAAACAACGATAGTGAATGAATTCGGCAAACAGTTTGATAATTATCTGTCATTAAACCTGGAGAAAGAGGAGGCGGCCAAACTGTTCGAATTAGCCATCCCCCTGAAAGACCTGATGCCTCTTCTGTTTGCCCACTGCGGCATCCTGCGAAAAGAAGGACGCACTTTGCTGTTTATCGACGAAATACAAAATTCAGCCAAAGCAATTTCGCTGTTACGCTATTTCTATGAAGAACTACCCGATATATACGTTATAGCTGCCGGCTCTTTATTGGAAAACATAGTCGATATACATAGTTCGTTTCCGGTTGGCCGCGTACAATATCTGGCATTACGCCCATGTTCTTTCCGGGAATTCCTGCAGGCAATCCACGAAGAGGCATTGCTGCCTGTACTTATGCAACCGGAAGTCACGCCTGCTTTCCACAACCGCCTGATCAATCTCTTCAATACCTATACCCTGATAGGAGGAATGCCGGAAGTAGTGCAGTTATATGCCGAAAGACGGGATATCCTATCACTCGACTCCATCTATGAAACACTTTTGCAAGGTTACAGGGATGATGTGGAAAAATACACAACCGGCAGACTCCTTCCGGATGTCGTACGTTTCATTCTAAAAGAAGGATGGCACAAAGCAGGGCAAACCATTACGCTGGGAGGTTTCGCCAACTCATCCTATAAGGCACGTGAAGTCAGCGAAGCATTCCGATTGCTGGAAAAGGCCATGTTGCTCGAACTGGTTTATCCCACAACAGCCACAGATGTGCCGGCAACCTCCGAGATCAAACGTATGCCTAAACTGATCTGGCTGGATACCGGACTGGTCAATTATGCCGCACAGGTACAAAAAGAGATATTGGGAGCCGGCGACATCATGGATACCTGGCGGGGAATGATAGCAGAACAGATCGTTGCACAGGAGCTTCTGACACTGACAAACAAAGTCAGCCAGAAGCGTAACTTCTGGGTCAGGGGACAAAACGACTCAAGCGCGGAGGTCGATTACATATGGGTACAGGACTCTAAAATCTTTCCTATTGAAGTGAAATCAGGACATAACGCACACTTACGTTCGCTTCATTCTTTTATGGAACGTAGCTCTCAAACAGTAGCTTTCCGCGTATGGTCGCAACCTTATTCGGTAAATGAAGTAAAGACAGTGAAAGATAAGCAGTTTAAACTCATCAATTTACCTTTCTATTTGGTAGGGGAGCTGACAGCCATTATATCCAAATTCCTTTAAGTCGAGTGGTTGTTCGGAAATTCCGAACAACCAGTAAAGGAAAACTACATTTACAACGTTTTCCTATTTATATCATACCCAAACAGCGCAAAATCCCCCAGACACGGATCATCAGGAAAGACTTCTTTCAGGGCTTCGGTTATCTCGATGGCTGTTCTTAAAGTGGCATTCTTTTGAGCGGTCAATCCCAGTTCCAAGGATATCTGATGGACATGTGTATCTAAAGGAATGATCAGTTCATGAGGGCGTATCGATGTTCCCCAGATTCCGAAATCGACAATACCGTCTTTCCGAACCATCCAGCGAAGGAACATAGCCAGACGTTTACAGGCGGATGTACCGGTCAATACCGGAATACCCTCAATACCCGAAAAGACATCCTGTATTTTCGTAATCGGATTGGGGTATGGACTGGTAGCCAATGCGTCTTCCAGCGATTCATGTTTTTCATAGATACATTTCAACCGCTCGCACAATTGCCGGAGATGGGAGTAGGTGTAGAAACGGTAAAAAGTATCCCTTTTGCCCGGTTCCACCGCATTTCCCGGCAAGTATTTATAACCTTCCTCCATAATCCAGCGGTACGGACTGACACCCATCGCCGCATGCAGTTCGTTTGCCTTCCGCAAGATCAGTTCCCGTCGTCCGTAAGAGATCCAGGAGGTGAGAAAGGCGGAGACTTCTATGTCTTTCTTTTCGGTGTACCGGTGCGGAAACTGCACCGGATCGTCCGGAATAAAGGTATCTACGTTATATTCTTTTGCCCAACGACGGAGCTTTTCTTTTATCTGTTCATCCATCTGTTATTTCTTCTTCAGGAAATACTGACGCTGATCCTCCGGGTAATGCTCGATGGCATAGCGGAGTGCTGTGCGAGGGAGACGGGTGGCATATTCTTCCAGGAATCCGGTCAGTGTCTCCCGATCCTTCTTTCCGACCTCACGAAGCATCCAGCCCACAGCCTTATGCATCAGGTCATGTTTATGCGACATCAGTTTTTCCGCCAATGCCAGTGTATCGGTATATTCACGGTTACGGATAAACGTCACCGTCGAAACCATTGCGATACGTTGTTCCCACAGGCAATCGCTTTCCGCCAGTTCATACAACCGCGAACGGTCTTTATCCAACAAATAAAGCCCCACCAGATGCGGACAAGTTACATCCACCAGATCCCAGTTATTGATCCGGTGGGCATTGCCGAGATAGAAATCATACAGTTTCTTCCGGTTGGCTTCCGAAGCCTTTTTGAATTGCTCGACCACGATCAAAAGGGCACAAAGGCGTGCTTCGTGATATTCGCTATCCATCAATTTCTGCAATTCTGCCAAAGGTGTTTGCTTGTTCGCCTTTGCGATGCTGCGGGTGAGGGGAACGACCAGTCCGAGGAATACATCGCCTTCGGCATACTGTCCCGGCCCCGTTTTAAAGAAACGTTGCAGGAAAGCAGCCTTCTCCGGATTCGCCATCGAGAGAAGTTCGCTCAATACAAACTCCGCGGTCATGGACGCATGACACGTGATACAGGACGGTCGCCTTCCAAAAATCCGATGACGTTATTACAAACCGTACGGGCCATGACGATACGTACATCCAATGTCTGCGTTCCTATATGCGGGGTCAATACGACATTATCCATTTCCAGCAGTTCCGGCAGCGGATAATCGCCAAATTCAAATACATCCAGACCGGCACCATGAATCGTTCCGTCCTGCAAAGCCTTCACCAGCGCCTGTTCGTCTACCAACGGGCCGCGGGCAGTGTTAATCAGGATAGCGGACGGCTTCATCTGCTTCAACTCTTCTTCACCAATGATATGATAGGTGTCAGGGGTATAAGGAGCATTCAAAGAGACGAAATCGGATTGTGCCAAGAGTTCCTCCATAGAGGCGTAAGTCACGTTCAGTTTCGTTTCTTCATCCACATATAATTGGCGGCGGTTATGATAGATCACTTCCATGCCACAGGCGTTCGCACGTTTGGCAAGCGCCTTTCCAATACGTCCCATACCGATGATACCCAATGTTTGTCCGGTAATATTCACACCCAGATTTTCGAGTACGCCTATTTTCATTTCCTTGCCTAAAGTACGCAACTTACGGTCGCATTCGGTAATGCGGCGGGCAGTGTCGATCATCAAACCGAGTGCCAGGTTGGCGGTAGGGGCGGTCACCGGGTCAGGGGTATTGGCTACCGTAATACCTTTTTCCAGGCAGTAAGCCACATCGATATTATTGTAACCCACCGCATAGTTGGCTACCATCTTTAAATTCGGTGCATGGTCTACCAGTTCTTTGTTCACCGGAAAATCGAACATGGAGCACAATATATCATACTCCGGGATCATTTCGAACACTTCCTCATAGGTGAAATCTCTTCCGTCGGGAAAAGTCACATCATACTTGCTTTCCAGCTCCGTGAAGCCCTCACGGAACATGTCGTAGGTTACTAATATCTTTGTCATAAGTCATTACGATTATTATTCGGGCAAAAATACAAATCTATCGTTAATAAATTCCTATTTTTGTGAGCATAATATTAAAACAGTATGGTTCTAAACTACATTTGGATTGCTTTCTTTCTTATCGCATTCGTTGTCGCACTGGGTAAACTGATCTTTGCAGGCGATACAGTGGTATTCACCGATATCATTAATGCCACATTCGACTCAGCCAAAAGTGGATTTGAAATATCATTAGGCTTAACAGGTATCTTGTCGCTTTGGCTAGGTATTATGAAGATCGGTGAAAAGGGAGGGGTGATTCAGTCGTTTGCCCGGTTGGCTGCTCCGGTGTTCAGCAAGCTCTTTCCCGATATCCCCAAAGGCCACCCGGCAACAGGTTCTATCTTTATGAACTTCTCCGCCAACCTGCTGGGACTGGATAATGCTGCGACTCCGATGGGATTAAAAGCGATGCAGCAATTACAGGAATTCAACACGGACAAGGAATCGGCCAGCAACCCGATGATTATGTTTTTATGTATCAATGCTTCCGGATTGACACTGATCCCTATCACGATCATGATGTACAGGGCACAGCTGGGAGCCGCCAATCCATCGGATGTATTCCTGCCGATCATGCTGGCGACATTTACTTCTACACTGATAGCTATCCTGGCTGTTTGTATTAAACAGCGTATCAATATCCTTCAGAAAAACCTGCTGTTATTCTTCGGAGGAGTAGCAGCTTTTATCGGAGGGCTCGTTTGGTTATTCAACTCGCTGGAGCAGGAACAGGTATCGCTTTATTCGACTGTCTTCGCCAATACGTTGTTGTTTACCATTATCTGCGGATTCATCGTAAGCGGCGTACGCAAAAAGATCAATGTCTACGATACATTTATCGAAGGGGCCAAAGAGGGCTTCAAGACAGCCATAACAATCATTCCATACCTGATAGCGGTACTGGTAGCCATCGGCGTATTCCGTGCATCGGGTGCAATGGATTTTGTGATAGGAGGTATCCGGACAGGAGTAGAGGCGGTAGGGCTGAATGCCGATTTTGTCGGTGGATTGCCAACCATACTGATGAAGCCGCTGAGTGGTAGCGGTGCCCGTGGCATGATGCTGGATGCAATGCGAACATATGGAGCCGATTCGTTTGTCGGACGCCTTTCGTCGATCGTACAGGGTTCTGCCGATACTACTTTTTATGTGGTGGCCCTTTATTATGGCAGTGTAGGAATCCGTAACACACGGTACACGGTACAGTGTTCTTTACTGGCTGACCTGGCGGGGGCTATTGCAGCAATAGCGCTCACTTATTTATTCTTTGCACAGTAAACTTCCATAGTATCAAAATGTCACTACTATACCGGGTAAATCGGATTACTAGTGCAGGTAATTGGAATTAGTATACCGGGTAATATTTTTTAACAAATCATTCTGATAAAGAAACAAGATTAATAATAGCATTATGGCAATATCATTTTACGCGGAAGACATCGAACTTCCGGTTATCAAAAAGAGAGCTGTCAGCAGCTGGATCAAAGCGGTGACAGAAACATACGGGAAAAAGACAGGGGATATCAGCTATATCTTTTGTTCCGACGAAAAGATCCTGGAGGTAAACCGCCAGTATCTGCAACACGATTATTACACCGATATCATCACATTCGATTACACCAGCGGCAACAAAATATCAGGTGACCTTTTCATCAGCCTAGATACAGTAAAAACAAATTCAGAAAAGTTCGAAACACCTTACAACGAAGAATTGCACCGCACGATCATCCACGGAATTCTTCATCTGTGCGGCATCAACGACAAAGGCCCGGGGGAGAGGGAGATCATGGAAGAAAACGAAAATAAGGCTTTGGCTATCTTGCCGGAGGAATGCCGGGAGGGGTGATCCCGGCATTATTATTTATCTATTTATATCAAAAGTTCTTCATATTCTTTTCAATTTCCTCAATAGTAGGAAGACTGCTTCTAAATGTCTCTGGTAAAATATTATTCAGATCATAAGCAGATATACCTAAAGGTTTTTGTATATCAGCCAAAGTATATTCAGCAATTACATCTTCTTTGTCTTTACATATCAATAAACCAATAGTCGGATTATCATCCTTATCCCGCATCTGCCTATCAATAGCTGTTACATAAAAATTTAATTTACCTGCAAATTCAGGTTCAAACTTCACTGTTTTTAATTCGACTACAACAAAGCACTTCATCCTGAAATGATAAAATAACATATCAATATAATAAGATGATTCACCGACCTGAATAGGAACTTGACGTCCTACAAAAGCAAAACCGGTTCCAAGCTCCAATAAAAATCGAGTAAGATTGTCTGTTAAAGCCTTCTCCAATTCTTTTTCTTTATATCCTTCCGTTAATGTAAGAAAATCAAAATTGTAAGGATCTTTCAACATCTCTTGTGCAAGTTCACTTTGTAAAGAAGGTAAAGTTGAGGAGAAGTTTGAAATAGTTTTCCCTTGTGATCTATATAAATCAACCCCTATATAATGGATTAAGATAGCACGACTCCAACCCTCCTGTAAGGTCTTTTTTATATAAAACAATGCTTCTTCGATAGATTTGCATTTAGTTATTATTTCAGTATGATGTCTCCATGGAATTTCTGCTACAAACTGTGGCATCTTTGATGAAGATTCTGCACCAACTTGGTGCAGTTTTATATTTTCACCAGAGTAAAACAAAAACCACTTCTTCATATACCACAAATTACGAGAGGAAAAACCTTTGATATCTGGGAAGGCCAATCGTAAATCAAGACTTAGTTGTTCTATAATTCCATCTCCCCAATCAGATTCGGTCTGTTTCTTCACAATATCAGAACCTATACTCCAATATAGTTCTAATAATTCAGTGTTAACCTTTACAGCAGCCTTTATCTGACTTTGTTTGATACGTTTTTTGAGATTAGCCAACCATTGCTGATACTCATTGTCCGCTTTAATTAAATTGTTCATAGTCTCGGATTTGTTATTAATAATTATGTATGCAAACATAGTATTTTTTTATTCTTTATCATCCTATTCAGTTCATTATTTATATTTATGTTCAAATGTTACATTATTACTCACTCGCAACTACCATTTACTCATTTTCCGGCCACGCAAGAGTCTTTCTCTCTACATTTGGTCTGTAATCTAATTTTTCATCTTAAATTTACAGATATGAAAGTAAGGCTCTTATTTTTATTCGTATGTCTGGCATGGAACGGATGGGCGGAATCATTCACTCCTTACAGTCGCGATTCTCTTAAAAAAGGGGATTGGTTCACTTTTGAGTGTGTTCATTATTATCCTTATGTAGCACCGGGAATTCAGGAAGAGATTCCCTGGAGAGCAGAGAATATCCGGAGGGTCATTATCCGGGCAACGGTGATAGACAGAACGGATAAGTCTATTTCTATCGACTATACGCTGGATAACCTGTATGATTGTCACAATGATAAAGAGAAACAGGGATTTTATTATTTCGACAATCGTTACCAGCAGGATTTCGGTTTTAAAGACAGTACCTCTGACAAACAGATTCTACATGTCACATACGATCGGAAGAGTGGAAAAGCACTCACTTTCGACAGAACGAACTCACTCTACTCCTATTCGAAAACGTATATTCCTTTCGGAGTAAGACAAGAGGGATTATCAGCCAATACGGATGTATCTGTCCAGGATTCTTTAAATCTGGACAAACTTGTCACCTCGACAGCCAACGATCTTCTGACCGAATGGAGTGAAGGCCTACCTAACTTTCCGACACCGAATACACGAATTATCGAAGCCTCCTTCCCTCTTCCTCCAAATACGGAATTTACCTGCTGCAATTTAGATCTCGACACATCCGGAGATTCAACCGTTCATAAAAAAATATTTATCCCCTACCCGACAGAATACAAAGTCGGAGCACAAAAAACGCTACTACTAACTCCCGGAGATTCCATTGTTCAGGACAAAAAACTATATATAGATACACATCGCATCCGTTACGAAGGACGAGGAAACGAGCAAAACAACTTCCAATACAGCTATCGAAGGTTCGCCAACCTCTATGAGTCTGATATATTTGTTTTCAACCTCAGACAACCCGACGAGCTGGAAAAAGCTTTCCAGTCCCGTAATGCTCTTTTTCAAACGGTCTTGGAGAAAGATTTTGGAAAGATGGACCCCTATTGGCGAAAGGTATTCGAACGCTCGGAACAGTATCTCAAAGGAGCTGTTATCCTACAACGCTATATGTATTACACCGACAAAGAAGACTGGCATAAAAGCGGTTTGCTCAGCTGGCAAGCCCCCCACTTTGCATCGGTCAATCCACTTATCGATTATGCATACAACCTGAAAAAACCGGATGCTGCAAATTATGACTATTTCCTGTACGAGTATACTATCTATAAAAAACAGGAACTCAAGTCGGATAATCTACGTCTGAACAAACAGAAAGAATTAACCCCACAGGAAGACTATCTATTAACTAAACAAATCCTTTCCGGTTATCCAAAATATCAAGTAAACAAAGTTAATCTAAAGGCTTTAATGGGTGAAAAAATGCTATCCGAATTAGATGCGGATTATAACGATTTTATCAGCTCCTGCCCGGATACCAGTCTGACAAACGATCTAAAAAAGACATACAACAAGTTGTTACCTTTTGAAGCCGGAAAGAATATTAAAGAAACCGGTCTGATTATAGCTGACAGCCTGCACCTGGCGAAAGGAAACGACCGGAAATACATCCTGTTGCAACTATTGACATGGGATGGTCTTCCCGCCAATATTCTCCAAAACGCACTCGACTTGAAACAGCGTATTGAAGCGGAAGGACTAACTTCCACCATACAACTCGAACTATACTCAAATTTCTCCTCTCATAATGCGGAGAAGGTAAAGCCATACAAAGCTATACCCAGCAAACAAGCACAAGATTTAAAGTCTAAGGGTATCTACCCACTCACCATTCTGATGCGCGAAGACGGAACTATTCTCTATCGGAGACTCTGGGATTTTGACATAGACACAATCATTGATTTAGTAAAAAAAGACCTAAACAGAGAAGATAAGTCCTTCAAAGATTTCATAAAAGGATTCAAAGAAGGTGTCATAGGTGCGCTTTTACTCGCTGCAATCATCGGTCTTATTTACTATTTCCGAACCAAAAACAAACAAAAGCAGGAGCTTAACCGCCGCCGTATCCGCGAGCTCGAACTCCGTGCGATCCGTTCCCAGATGAATCCGCATTTCATCTTTAACGCACTCAGCTCGATCCAGAATCTGATCAATCGCTCCGCCAATCAGGAGGCGAATAAATATCTGATCGACTTCTCCCGCTTACTGCGGAAGGTACTGGCCACATCCGAAAAGAAGCTTGTTCCCCTCTCCGACGAGATCGAACAGTTACAGTTATATTTGAAACTCGAACAACTTCGTTTCCCCTTCTCCTACTCCCTGACAGTAGACGAAAACATCCAGCCGGATACGATCGAGATACCGGGAATGCTGATACAACCTTTCGTTGAAAATGCAGTTAAACACGGAATCGCCCCGCGTGGTATTGGAGAGATTACAATTCGATTATCTTTGCAAAACCAATTGTTGATAATCGACATTACCGACGATGGTCCCGGACTGAAAACAGAAGAGAACGGAGGTTTCGGTATCCGTGCCGTCACCAACGAGTTCGAAATATTAAAGACTTTGTACAATACGGAAATCGGTGTTACAATCGAAAACAGGCAGGAAAAAGAAGCCGTCTCCGGTTGCCATGTCCGGTTATCCATTCCTTTATAACGCAAAATATGAACACGAAAATAACCGCAACAATTGTAGATGACGAGCAGGGAAACCGGGAGAACCTGCTCCGTATGATCAGGACCTATTGCCCGCAGATCAGTATATCGGCCATCTGCAGTTCCGTTACGGAAGCTCGTACCGTCCTACCCGAAGCAAAACCGGATATCCTCTTTTTGGATATCCGGCTGGGTGACGATACCGGTTTTTCTCTTCTGGAAAGTCTTCCGGATATTCCTTTCGAGGTGATCTTTGTAACCGCCTACGACAGCTATGCGATCCAGGCAATCCGTTTCAGTGCACTCGACTATCTATTGAAACCGATCGACCCGGAAGAACTGACACATGCCGTAGACAAAGCCATCCAGGTAGTCTTGCGGAAACAGGAAAACAAACGGATGCAGAACCTCCTGCAGAACACGCGGGCAGTAGATAAACAAAAGAAAATAGCACTGTCTGTCGCCGATAAAATAGAGTTTGTAGAGATCGGCTCCATCATCCGTTGCGAGTCGGAAAGCAACTATACGACTTTCTATCTAAAGACAGGTGAGAAACTGGTTGTCTCCAAAACATTAAAAGAATTCGACGAGCTATTAACCCCTTATCATTTCCTGCGCGTACACCAATCGCATCTGATCAACCTGGATGAAATCAAAAGTTTCATCAAAAGCGACGGAGGATATATCCGCATGAAAGACGGATCGTCCATCCCTATCTCCCGGCAACGGCGAAACTATGTGATGGATGTTTTAAAAGAATTATAATCCTGGAATAAAAAACAATAAACCCCGCTCCCAGCCCGTTTATTATAATATAATATTCATAGAATACAAATAGTATTCTGTGGACAAAAAGTTTAAAATTACAGACAAATATAATCGAACAAAAGATCAATTTTGCCCACAAAAAGCATTAATGCGACTTTTGCTCATGTAATTTAAAACTAAAATAACATGGACAAAAGAATCATTCTATCTTTAATGCACCTCCCCGTATGGATGGTTGCAATTTTCATTGCCTACTTCTTCAGTGTGGATGATATGCCCGTATCCCAGCCTCATTATGTGGTATTATCAACCTTTACTTTTGCAAGTTGTTTTTTAGGCAGCTTCTATGTATTTTATTCTTTCTTCGTACCGAGATTCCTGGAGAAAGGTAAATTCTGCACTTTTGGTATTTACTCACTACTGTTTATCACTATTTGCATGCCTGCAATTATGCTAATCCTGGCACAAGCCACAGGTATCACAACGCTAAACACCTCGGAGATTTTTACCGGTAAAGTTCTTGCCCAATGGATAGGAAGTGTAGTCGGTGCCCTATTTTGCGGATGTCTCGGACTACTATTCCGGTTCATGATCGACTGGTTTAAAAACCTGCATTTAAAAAGAGAAATAGAGAATATCAAGCTGCAAAGTGAATTGGATGCTATTAAATCAAAACTAAATCCACACTTGCTTTTCAACACGCTCAATAATATCGATACCCTCATACAAATAGATCCCGAAAAAGCATCTGTTGCCCTATCCAAACTATCCGATTTACTCAGGTATGTTATCTATGAAACCAAGAACGAGAATATATCTATCCGGAACGAAATAGACACGATACTGAAATATATCGACATTGAAAAAATACGACTGATCAATCCGGAGCACATCTCTTTTACAAATACGATTACGTCCGATTACATGGTTCCTCCAATGATCTTTATGCCGTTCATCGAAAATGGATTTAAGCATAGCAATCTGAATGAATCCGATCAACGGCTCAGCATCGAATTTTCAGAATGTAACCACGAGTTATTCTTCAAATGTATTAATACGATAAACACAAAAAGGACTCATACCAACCCGGGAGTAGGGCTACAACTGGTAAGAAAAAGACTGGATTTATTATATCCACACAGTCACAAGCTAGAAATCCACCGGCAAGGCAACCAATATATCGTATCACTCAAAATCGACCTACATCATGGTTAATTGCATTATCATTGAAGACGAACCCCTGGCTATCGGGAAATTAACCCATTTCATTTCAAAGCTGGATTCAATCAAGTTATTGCAGAGTTTCAACTCTGCAATAACAGCTGTAGATTACCTGAGAATGAACAAGGTTGACCTGATTTTTCTTGATATAGAGATGAAAGACCTGACAGGAATACAATTTCTTGAGTCCGTACATATAGATTCCAAAGTTATCATTACAACAGCTTATGAGCAATACGCAATTAAAGGATTCGACTTACAAGTTTGCGATTATCTATTAAAGCCGATCTCATTCGAACGGTTTCTTCAGGCCATCAATAAAGCGAATGAAGAATTAATGCAAAGCAGGGATCAAAAGAAGGTCAACAAGATTTTCATCAAAACGGAATATCGTTTAGAAGGGATAGACACTTCAGAGATCCTCTACATAGAGGGTATGGGGGATTATCGCAAAATTGTGACTGTCTCCAAAAAGATCATGACTTTACAATCGTTCGGAGAATTACTGAACATACTTCCCCAAGAGTTATTCTGCCGGGTTCATAACTCGTTTGTCGTCTCACTAGATAAAATAGAGAGAATAGAAAGGAACAGAATTAAGATAAAAGATAAAACAATACCCATCAGCGAATCATACAATAAAGACTTCTATTTAAAAATTAACAGCTAAGACAAGCTATACTGCTAACGAAACAAAGCATAAGCAAAATATCCTTTGGGATGATGACTAAAAGGCGGAGTATGACTATCTTTGCAGAAGAAACAAAGATAATTACGACAATGACTTTCAATTACGATGTGATCGTGGTAGGTGCCGGTCATGCAGGCTGTGAAGCCGCAGCAGCTGCCGCCAACCTGGGTTCGAAAACGCTTCTTATCACAATGGACATGAACAAGATTGCACAGATGAGTTGCAATCCGGCCGTAGGCGGTATCGCCAAAGGACAGATCGTTCGTGAGATTGATGCACTGGGAGGGTATATGGGTATTGTTACAGACCGTACCGCTATTCAGTTTCGTATGTTGAACCGGAGTAAAGGACCTGCCATGTGGAGCCCGCGTGCCCAAAGCGACCGTGCCCGTTTCATCGACTGCTGGCGGGGGATTGTGGAGAACCTTCCGAATCTATATATCTGGCAGGATACCGTTCAGGAGCTATTACTCGACGGGAATACCGTTTGTGGCGTTAAGACCGGTATGAACGTTGAATTTCGTGCCAAAAGTGTGGTTCTAACCAACGGCACATTCCTTAACGGCTTGATGCATATAGGACGCACGCAATTACGCGGCGGACGTATCTCCGAACCGGCAGCCACAGGACTCACGGAGCAGTTGGTTTCCGCAGGCATTAGATCTGAGCGGATGAAGACAGGAACACCCGTCCGCATCGACGGTCGCAGCATACATTTCGATGAAATGGGGGAACAACCGGGAGAGAATGACTTCCACAAATTCTCATACCTCGACTTCCAGCCACGCCCGTTAAAGCAACTGAGCTGCTGGACGACATTCACCAATGAAGCTTGTCATGAAATCCTTCGCGAAGGCCTCCCCGACTCTCCTCTGTACAATGGACAGATCCAGAGCATCGGCCCGCGCTACTGTCCGAGTATCGAAACAAAGATCGTCACCTTCGCAGATAAAACACAGCACCAGCTGTTTCTGGAACCGGAAGGTGAAACGACACAGGAATATTACCTGAACGGTTTCTCCTCCTCTCTCCCATTAGACATCCAACTGCGTGCATTACAAGCCATACCAGCATTCAGGGATATTCAAATTTACCGTCCGGGCTATGCGATCGAATACGATTTCTTCGATCCGACACAGCTACATCACAACCTGGAAACAAAACAGATCAAAAACCTGTTCTTTGCAGGACAGATCAACGGTACTACCGGCTATGAAGAAGCAGGTGGCCAGGGACTGATTGCAGGTATCAATGCACACATAAACTGCCACGGCGGCGAACCATTCGTATTAGGCCGCGATGAAGCCTATATAGGCGTACTTATCGACGACCTGGTAACAAAAGGTGTAGACGAGCCTTACCGAATGTTTACCTCCCGTGCCGAATACCGCATCCTGCTCCGACAAGACGATGCCGATATGCGCCTGACAGAAAAAGCATACAAAATAGGTTTAGCGAAACAAGACCGTTACGATCTGCTCAAAGAGAAAAAGGAACACAGGGATGCTATTATTTCCTTTGCAGAAAACTATTCAGTGAAGCCGCAATATATAAACGACGGATTAGAGAAACTAGGTACTACCCCACTCGCTCACGGTTGCAAACTAATCGACCTGATCCTTCGCCCGCAACTCACAATGGAAAGTATTGCAACCCTCGTTCCGGCACTCCGTGCAGAGTTAGATAAGGTTCCTGCATCACGTAAAGAAGAGATCATTGAAGCAGCAGAAATTCTAATCAAGTATAGCGGATATATCCGACGCGAGCAGATCATAGCAGATAAGATAAATCGTTTGGAGAATATCCATATCAAAGGCAAATTCGATTACAATTCGATCCAGTCTTTATCGACCGAAGCACGACAAAAGCTAACCAGGATAGACCCGGATACAATTGCCCAGGCAAGCCGTATCCCTGGTATCTCTCCAAGCGATATAAACATCCTGTTGGTATTACTCGGAAGATAAAACGCGAATTGTTCCACGTGAAACATTTGCTTTAGATAAAAGGAGGTAAAACACTGGGAATAGGCCAGAAACAATTAAACAAGATGAGTTCAGAAACCGATAAACATATAAAAATGATCCTTTCTATCCTGCCGGACAAGCCTGGATGCTACCAGTACTTTGACGACAAGGGTACGATCATTTATGTAGGCAAGGCTAAGAACCTGAAACGCCGTGTATCCTCCTATTTTAACAAGGAACACGACAGCAATAAAACGCGTGTATTGGTAAAGCAAATCCGCGACATCAAATACATCGTAGTAGATACGGAAGAGGATGCTTTATTACTCGAAAATAATCTGATCAAGCAATATCGTCCGCGCTATAATGTTTTGCTTAAGGACGACAAAACCTATCCGTCTATCATCGTAAAGAACGAATACTTTCCGCGCATATTTCAGACCCGAAATATAGTGCGCGACGGTTCGCAGTATTACGGTCCCTACCCTTCCGTCTATACGGCAAAAGTCATGCTTCAAATGTTGAAAGAACTTTATCCGTTACGCACCTGCAAATATCCGCTTACACCGGAATCGATTGCCGAAGGGAAATACAGTGTTTGCCTGGAGTATCATATAAAACGTTGCAAAGGTCCCTGCGTAGGATTGCAGACACTGGAAGAATACCGTCAGAATATCTCCGAAATAAAAGAGATCCTGCGTGGGAATATATCCCAGATAAGCAAACATCTTTACGAAGAAATGCAAACGCTTGCCGGAGAATTGAAGTTCGAAGAAGCTCAAAAGATTAAAGAGAAATACGACGTAATAGAGAACTACCGGGCAAAATCGACCGTGGTAACTCCCATGTTACACAATATAGATGTTTTCTCTATAGCCGAAAACGAACGTTCAGCTTATATCAACTTCATGCATATAGGGAACGGAGCAATCGTGCAGGCCTACACTTTCGAGTATAAAAAACGGCTGGACGAAACGAAAGAAGAACTGCTCAGCCTGGGTATTATTGAAATGCGCGAACGTTTTAAAAGTACAGCCCGGGAGATCATCGTTCCTTTCGATCCGGATATGGAGCTGGGCAATGTCAGCTTTACTGTTCCACAGCGTGGCGATAAAAAGAAGCTACTGGAACTTTCAGAAATGAATGTAAAACAATTCAAAGTAGACCGCCTGAAACAAGCGGAAAAACTGAATCCGGAACAACGCAGCACACGCATATTGAAAGAGGTACAGGACGCTTTGCACCTACCCAAACTACCAATACATATCGAATGTTTCGACAACTCGAATATACAGGGTAGCGATGCCGTTGCAGCTTGTGTTGTCTTTAAAATGGCGAAACCATCGAAGAAAGACTACCGTAAATACATTATTAAAACCGTAGTAGGCCCCGATGATTACGCATCCATGAAAGAAGTAGTCCGTCGCCGTTATCAGCGGGCTATCAACGAAGGATCTCCCCTGCCCGACCTAATCCTTACCGACGGGGGAAAAGGGCAAATGGAAGTGGTTCGTGAAGTCATACAGGACGAGCTGCATCTGGATATCCCCATAGCCGGATTAGCGAAAGACGGCAAGCATCGTACATCGGAACTGCTCTTCGGCTTTCCACCGGTCACAGTCGGCATGCAGATACAAAGCCAGATGTTCCGGTTCTTCACACAGATACAGGACGAGGTACACCGCTTCGCCATCACCTTCCACAAGGATAAGCGCAGTAAAAGCCAGACTCGCTCGGAACTGGACAGTATCAAAGGAATCGGTGAAAAGACAAAAGTATTGCTTTTACGCCATTATAAAAGCGTAAAAAGAATACGTGAAGCAAGCTTTGAAGATTTAAAAGAATTAATCGGAGAAGCCAAAACAAAAGCATTAATAAATGGTTTAAAGTAAACATATAAATGAGAACAGTTATACAACGTGTACGACATTGCTCCGTCACGATTGACGGACTGGTAAAGTCTAAAATAGGAAACGGATTGCTCGTATTGGTAGGTATCGAAGATCGCGACACACAGGAGGATATCGAATGGTTATGCAAGAAGATTGCAAACCTACGCATTTTCGACGATGAAAACGGGGTTATGAATCGCTCTGTGGTCGAATCAGAGGGCGAGGTAATGGTCGTTAGCCAGTTCACCCTTCATGCGTCTACAAAGAAAGGAAACCGCCCCTCCTACATCCATGCGTCTAAACCGGATATCGCCATACCGATGTACGAAGCTTTCTGTGCGGAGATGGGACTTCAGTTAGGCAAGGATGTAGCCACAGGTACATTCGGTGCGGATATGAAAATAGAGTTGTTAAACGATGGGCCGGTCACTATCCTGATCGACTCGCAAAACAAAGAATAAGATGGCAGATATTACCCTTCAGGAAGCCCAGGAAAAGGTAGACCACTGGATCAAAACATACGGTGTACGTTACTTCAACGAGCTTACGAATATGACGATCCTGACCGAAGAAGTAGGCGAACTGGCCCGCATCATGGCTCGTACCTACGGCGAACAATCCTTTAAGGAAAGTGATAAACATCGCGATTTGGGCGATGAAATGGCGGATGTATTATGGGTACTACTCTGCCTTGCCAACCAAACCGGCGTAGACCTGACAGCAGCATTTGAAAAGAATCTGCAGAAGAAAACCGACCGGGATAAAAAACGACATATAAACAATAAAAAATTATAACGATGGCACACGAACACAATTGCAGTTGCGGACATAACCACGATCATGACCACGAACACATGGACAAATACCATGAAGCGTTCGCTAAATTCGATCCCGCCGGAACAGAAGAGATAGTAGGGAAACACGTTGCTTCGATCCTTGACAAGCATGAAAAGGAGAACTTCACTCCCGACGTTCTGAAGCAAATCCACGGATTCATCGACCTGACCTCGCTGACCAGCATCGATACAAAGGAAAGTATATGGAAGCTGGTAGACCGCGTAAATGATTTCGAGGGCACTCGTCCCGACGTACCGAATGTCGCAGCGATCTGCACCTATCCCCTCTTTGTGGAAACGGTCAAGCAAGCACTGGCCGCCCAGGAAGTAAAGATAGCTTCGGTAGCCGGAGGATTCCCTTCTTCGCAGACATTCACGGAAGTGAAAATAGCAGAAACAGCCATGGCTATTATGTCGGGAGCCGACGAAATAGACGTGGTTATGAATCTCGGATACTTCCTGGAAGAAAACTACAATGAGTTGACAGAAGAGATACAGGAGATCAAAGACAGTTGTCGCGAAGGTAAGCTGAAAGTCATTCTGGAAACCGGTGCCCTGCTAACTCCGGAGAATATCCAAAAGGCTGCCATCCTTGCCCTGTATTCGGGTACTGATTTCATTAAGACATCGACAGGCAAGGGTTATCCCGGTGCAACCCCGGAAGCCGTTTATACGATGTGTAAAGTGCTCAAAAAGTACCATTCCATCACAGGTAAACAGATCGGCATTAAAGTATCCGGTGGTGTTCGCACAGCAGAAGATGCCGTTAAGTACTACACGATCGTTAAAGAAGTACTGGGGAATGACTGGCTGAACAAGAATTTGTTCCGTATCGGTGCCAGCAGCCTGGTAGAAGATATTGAACACCGATTGGGAAAATAACGGTCAAGGTGTTATAACCTAAAAAAGGGGACGCAGACGACGCAGAAAACGCAGACGGACGCAGATAGAAATTATTCAAAATCTGCGTCCGTCTGCGTTTTCTGCGCAATCTGCGTCCCCTTTCTAATATATAATCTATTTTTGTCTCTCCATAATATAATCGGCCAGTAAAAGAAGACCGTTCCGGGCATCCGATTCCGGAAACTGCATAAGAACCTCCACTGCCTTATCACGATACTCTTTCATCCGCAATTCTGCATATTCGATACCACCATTGGCTTTGGCAAACTCAATCAAAGCATCGATATTCTCAGCAGAAAAATCCTTATCGTGGATCACTTTCAGAAGAGATTCCACATCTTCTCTCCTACCCTGCTCCAGGGCATGCAACAAAGGCAAAGTAACCTTTCCTTCGCGAATATCATTACCGGTAGGTTTTCCGATATTCATTTCTTTATAATAGTCGAAAATATCGTCTTTGATCTGGAAACAATACCCCAGATACTCCCCGAACTTACGACACATCTTTACCATTTCGGGAGAAGCATCTGCTGAAATAGCACCGATCTCCGTACAGGAAGAAAGCAGCGTCGCCGTCTTTTTCTTTATAACCTGCATATAACAAGCTTCATCCAGGATCGTTTCCTCGGCTGTTTCGAGCTGTTTGATCTCCCCCTCCGACAAGTCACGTCCAAGGTTCGATACGATATTTATGATTTGCAGATTGCCTGTCTGAATAGAACGGATCAATGCGGTGGAAAGAATATAATCGCCCACCAATACAGAAATACGGTTGTCGAAAATGGCATTCAGGGAAGGGACTCCCCGACGTTCTTTCGTTTCATCGATCACATCGTCGTGTATCAGCGTAGCCGTATGCAGCAACTCTAGGAAAACAGCCGAATTAATCGTATGATCGGTCACTTTTCCACAAGCTTTAGCTGTAAGCAATACCAATAACGGACGAACATGTTTACCGCTGGCATTCAATATCTGATCGATAGCCGCCTGTAATCTGCGCGTCTCACTACGAAGTGAATCCGCAAATTCATCGTTAAAGCGTTTAAACTCTTCCGCAACCGGTTCTTCTATTTTCTTTCTGTCATTCATAATCTTTCAAAGATTCGCAAAATTAACAAAAAGTATTGAGTAAGCGAGTTTTTTCGTACATTTACCGTCTATTGTCACCCTAAAACGTGTTAAAAGAGATGAAGTTATTCCTCATAGATGCGTACGCACTGATCTATCGATCGTACTACGCTTTTCTTAAAAATCCGCGTATTAACTCAAAAGGCATGAATACATCGGCCATTTTCGGGTTTATAAACAGTCTGGAAGACGTTTTAAAACGTGAGAATCCGACACATATCGCCGTAGCTTTCGACCCCAAAGGGCCTACCTTCCGTCATGAAGCATACGAACTGTACAAGGCACAGCGGGAAGAAACCCCCGAAGTGATCCGGCAGTCCGTACCTATTATTAAGGATATTATTGAAGGATACAATATCCCGATACTGGAAGTCCCCCGTTTCGAAGCAGACGATGTGATAGGTACGATCTCGAAGCAGGCAGAAAAAGAGGGATTCGAAGTCTTTATGATGACACCCGACAAAGACTACGGACAGCTGGTATCCGACCATATATTTATGTACCGTCCCAAATTCGGAGGCGACTACGAAGTGATGGGCGTAAAAGAAGTACTCGACAAATACTCGCTGACCTCGGTCGACCAGGTTATCGACCTGCTGGGTTTGATGGGTGACAGTTCCGATAACATTCCGGGTTGTCCGGGTGTGGGAGAAAAGACAGCCCAAAAATTACTCGAAGAATATGGCTCGATCGAAAACTTGCTGGAGAATACCGACAAACTGAAAGGAGCACTTCATAAAAGGGTAACAGAAAATGTAGAGCAAATTCGTTTCTCCAAATTCCTGGCAACGATCAAGACGGATGTGCCCATCCAGTTCGATGCGGCGAAATGCATCCGCGAAAAACCGAACGAAGCCCGGTTGACTGAGATTTACACAGAATTAGAATTCAGAACATTTATTAACAAGCTAACATCAGAGGAGAAAAAGCCTGCCGCACCGAAAGTTGCAAAGGGCCCTGTTCAAGGCTCTCTGTTTGACATATTTGCGCCCGAGGAGCCGAGTGTTCCCAAATATTCGACTCTCGCGAACTTAAAATCGACACCTCACAACTACAAAGTCGTTGATTCTGAAGAAGAAAGAGCCAAATTAGGTCAATTTTTGATGGATCAGAATTTTTTTGCTTTTGACACGGAAACTGACGGCATCGATCCACTGACAGCCGGACTGGTCGGAATGTCGTTCGCTGTAAAGGAAAATGAAGCCTGGTACGTTCCGGTTCCGGCCGACAAGGAAGAGGCGGCCAAAGTAATAGCCCACTTCTCCCCTGCCCTGCAAAATCGCAAATCGCAAAAGATAGGTCAGAATATTAAATTCGATATCATGGTCCTCCGCAAGTATGGAGTGCGGGTAGCCGGTCCGCTGTTCGACACTATGATCGCCCATTACCTTCTCAACCCGGAGTTACGACACGGAATGGACTATCTGGCGGAAACCTATCTCAAATATAAACCGATCCCCATCACGGAGCTTATCGGGTCAAAAGGAAAAAATCAGTTGTGCATGCGCGACGTACCTTTGGCACAAATTGCCGAGTATGCCGCCGAAGATGCCGACGTTACCCTGAAGCTAAAAAACTTCTTTGCGCCAGAACTCGAGAAGACCGGAATCGAATCGCTCTTCTTCGACATTGAAATGCCATTAATATATGTACTGGCAGAAATGGAGCAGACAGGCGTTAAGCTCGACACAGTCGCTTTGAAACAGTCGTCGGAAGAACTGACCGATGCCCTGAAAAAATTGGAAAAAGAAATCTATGAACTGGCCGGTGTGAAGTTTAACATCAATTCCAGCAAGCAGGTCGGTGAAATCCTTTTCGAACGTCTAAAGATCGAAGAGAAAGCTAAAAAGACAAAAACAGGTAGTTACAGCACCAGCGAAGACATATTGGAAAAACTCCGTTCGAAACATCCGGTCGTAGGCAAGCTATTGGAATATCGCGGACTGAAAAAGTTACTGAGTACTTACATCGACGCCTTGCCCGAACTAATCAGTCCGGTAACAGGGAAAGTCCATACCTCATACAACCAGACAGTCACTGCCACCGGTCGTCTGAGTTCGACCAATCCGAACCTGCAAAATATCCCTATCCGGGACGAGTTAGGACGCGAAATCCGCAAAGCATTCATTCCGGATAGTAAAGATTGTACCTTCTTCTCGGCCGACTATTCGCAGATCGAACTGCGTATCATGGCCCATCTGAGTAATGACGAGCATATGATCGAAGCCTTCCGTAGCGGAGCAGACATTCACGCTGCCACTGCTGCTAAAATATACGGCATTCCGGTAGAAGAAGTAACCAGCGACATGCGTCGTAAGGCCAAAACAGCCAATTTTGGGATTATCTACGGCATCTCGATATTCGGCCTTGCCGAACGGCTGAACATTCCCAGGGCGGAATCAAAAGAGCTTATAGAAGGGTATTTCAAAAGCTATCCGGGTATCCGTGATTATATGGACGAAAGTATCCGCATTGCCAAGGAAAAAGGGTATGTGGAAACGATCTTCAAACGCAAACGCTATCTGCCGGATATCAATTCGCACAACGCCATCGTCCGTGGCTATGCCGAACGAAACGCGATCAATGCTCCTATCCAGGGCAGTGCCGCCGACATCATCAAGGTAGCGATGGTACGTATCTTCAACCGTTTCGAAGCAGAAGGATTAAAAAGCAAAATGACCCTTCAGGTGCATGACGAATTAAACTTCAATGTCTGCAATGATGAATTGGAGAAGGTAAAACAGATCGTCCTGGAAGAAATGGAAGGTGCGATCAAGTTACAGGTTCCTCTGATTGCCGATTGCGGCGAAGGGAACAACTGGTTGGAGGCACATTAACTATATCGTTTTAGATCTCGTATCATCCTAGATATTTCTCTAAAACAGGTGACTTAATTTGAGCGATATAGCTACAAATAGTATATAACACCCCCATTTCGCCCCCTTTTACACCCCCATCCCAACGATGCTCACACCCGGGTGTAAAAGGGGACGAGACCCGGGTCTCGGTAAACTTATATCATTATCTTTCTGATCTTAAGTCATATACTTAGTCAAAAAAGTCATAAGTCTACACACAATGAATGATAGTTATGATAGATGGAATGATAGTTATTTCTGGCAACTATCATAATACAAATAGTTATCATTCAAGGCATTAAATCAGAAAATGATAGTATGATAGTTATTTTGTAAATTATACTTATAGTATATAGCGCTTAAATGTCTTCTACAAAATGAACGGGATACTGCTCCCAGTACTTCCTGTAAACCCGCTCGTCATTCCCGTCAAAGTTCAATTGGTACATTCTGAATGTAACCAGGAAATCTTTAGGTTGCCATTGCTCTTCATAAGAATATTGATACTTCATGCCTATACTCTGCATAACCTTCCCACTTCGAGGATTGTTTACATCGTGCGTAGCGGTAATATACCGGATATCTGTCTGTTTCAGCATATCCACCACCGCCCGGCAAGCCTCTGAAATAAACCCTTTATGCCAGAATTCTTTTCTGAGCCCATACCCCAAATCATGGCTATCATCACCGCTTACATGGACATATCCGATCGGGACATTGTCTTCTTTCAAACAAACAGCATACTGAAATCCTTCTTTCCGGACATAGCTATCCAGGTACTTCTTTTGAAGATACACTTTTGCTTCCTCTATATCTGTAAGAGGAAACATAGGTAAGAAAGTATTCACTTCCTTATCACTCAGGATAAGAAATAAAGCTTCTGCATCTTCTTCGACAAACTGGCGTAAAATAAGGCGTTCCGTTTCTATAAGCTCATTCATCTCTTCCTGCTTTTCTTGCATAACCTTCTATATATCATTCGATAGGCAAAGATAATCATTCATGCAAAAAATTGATTACCTTTGCACACCAAAACGAGGTGAAAGGAATATAATTGACAATAAAAAAAATACTATAACAATATGGCATTACAATGTGGCATCGTAGGTCTTCCGAACGTAGGGAAATCTACTCTTTTCAACTGCTTATCGAATGCAAAAGCACAGTCTGCAAACTTCCCGTTCTGTACGATCGAACCGAACGTAGGTGTTATCACCGTTCCCGACGAACGTCTGAACAAGCTGGCAGAGCTGATCAACCCGAAACAGATCGTTCCTACTACGGTAGAGATCGTCGATATCGCCGGCCTGGTAAAAGGAGCCAGTAAGGGAGAAGGATTGGGAAATAAATTCCTTGCGAATATCCGTGAAACAGATGCTATCCTACATGTGTTACGTTGTTTCGACGATGAAAATATCGTACACGTAGACGGTAAGGTAGACCCTGTACGCGATAAGGAAATCATCGATGCGGAACTCCAGATCAAAGACCTGGAAACGATCGACAGCCGTATTGCCAAAGTACAGAAACAAGCCCAGACAGGCGGCGACAAACAAGCCAAACAGGCTTACGAAGTATTGGTAAAATACAAAGAAGCCCTGGAACAAGGTAAGAGTGCCCGTACAGTTACGTTCGAAACAAAAGACGAACAAAAGATAGCTCACGAACTCTTTCTGCTGACGAGTAAACCGGTGATGTATGTCTGCAACGTAGACGAAGCCAGCGCCGTAAACGGTAACAAATACGTAGAAGCAGTACGCGAAGCAGTAAAAGACGAAAACGCAGAAATCCTGGTAGTAGCTGCCAAGATTGAAAGCGAAATTGCCGAGTTCGAGACTTACGAAGAACGCCAGATGTTCCTACAGGAAATCGGGCTGGAAGAGTCAGGTGTAGCGCGTTTGATCAAATCGGCTTACAGCTTATTGAACCTGCAAACTTACCTCACTGCCGGCGTACAGGAAGTACGTGCTTGGACATTCGAAAAAGGCTGGAAGGCTCCTCAATGTGCCGGTGTGATCCACACGGATTTTGAAAAAGGATTCATTCGTGCAGAAGTGATCAAATATGATGATTTCATTCATTATGGTTCCGAAGCAGCCGTGAAAGAGGCCGGAAAGATGAGCGTAGAAGGAAAAGAATATGTGGTACAGGATGGTGATATCATGCACTTCCGTTTCAATGTATAATCACAAAAAATAAGGTATAAATAAGATACTAAAAGCCGTTCCGTTTTATTCGGAGCGGCTTTTATTTTTACCATTACGGTATTGCATCGGAGTAACTCCGAAGTATTCCTTAAAGCATTTACCCATATAACCGGGACTCGAAAAGCCGGCTTTCCAGGTTATTTCCGAGATAGTCAGCTCGCTGTTTTCCAAAAGGGAAGCACACTTTCTAAGTTTTATCTGGAGAATAAAATCATTCAAGGTAAGTCCTGTCACAGCCTTTATCTTTCCACCAAGACGTGTACGGCCGATAGCAATCTGACGACACCACATGTCGATATTGAAATCTTTATTTTCCATATTCTCTTCGATGATCCGGACAGAGTCTTCAAGTAATTGCTGATCGAGGCGGTTGGTAGCCAGATCGGTTGGTGCCGATTCCGCTTCGGTACAGAAACGAGTCTGTTGCCGTCTCAAAGTAGCGATCACATTATTGCATTTCAAAAGAAGAAGTTCCAGATTAAAGGGCTTCATTATATAATCGCTCGCTCCGCACTTCATACCCTCGAGGGCACTTTCCAGATCCGTACGGGCCGTTAGCAGGAGGATCGGGATATGCGACGTTTCAAATTTCTTCTTCAACCGCTGGCACATAGCCGTACCCGACATGCCAGGCATCATCACATCACTGATGATCAAGTCGGGTTGCATTTCTTCGGCAATACGGATACCTTCCTCTCCTTCACTGGCTTTATAAACCTTATATTTGATAGAGAAAGCTTCCTCCAGAACTTGCAGTAAATCTTCATTATCCTCTACAATCAGAACAGAAAGTGCATTCTCTTTTATCTCCGGAGAAGAATTATCCAGAGAATCGGAGAAAACGATCTCTTCCTCCGGCCGCAATGTTTCTACAGGTAAAATATCAACCGCAGCGGCTTCTGTTGTTTTTTGTTCTTCGGTTAAATGTTGTTCACCCAGTTTGAGAGTCACTATAAATGTAGTCCCCTTACCTAATACACTCCGCACTCCGATCGTTCCTTTGTGTTGCAATATAATTTCTCTAGTCAGTGCCAGACCTATTCCACTACCGGAAAGGGATACACCGGAAGCATTATCTGCCTGATAAAAACGATCGAATATATGATCTTGTTGGCTCTGGGGAATACCAGAGCCAGTGTCGGAGATACGTATCTCCGCAATATCTTTTTTCTGTATAATAGTAATCGTGATGCTTCCCTCCTTCGGAGTAAACTTAAAGGCATTTGAAAGTAAATTATTAAATACTTTCCGGATCTGAGCCGGATCGAACCAGACTGGGATATTTTCCTCTGCTGTATCCAATTTGTACTGGATATGGTTCACGGCGGCATAATCCCGGAATGAATCGAATATCTGCTGTATGAAGGCAACCAGGTTTTGTTTGCTTGCATGGAAAGGCATCTTACCCTGTTCCAGACGACGGAAATCCAGTACCTCGGTTATCAGCTGCTGCATCTGTCCGGTATACTGCCGGACCTTCAATAGTTTGTTACGGAACGTTCCCCCTAAATCGTAATTCTGCAGGATCAAATCGATCTGGCTGACCATCAAGGTCAGCGGAGTACGAAGCTCGTGCGATATATTGATATAGAACTTTAACTTCATCTGGTTCAGCTTCTCGATACGTAGCTTCTCCCTATGTTCCATTTCCAACGAAGCTTTCAATACGGCACGACTCCGGTTAAAGCGGATAAGCCAGACCAGAAACAAGACAGTCAGCAAAACATAGATACCGAAAGCATAGACTGAGGCATAAAAAGGAGGACGTATCCGGATATCCATAGCGATCTGCTTGCCCTCTCCCACTTCACGTACCAATAAACGATATTTCCCTGGGGACAAAGAAGTATAAATTATCAATGGATGCCGGGTTCGCGTCCATTGTTTATCCAATCCTTCCAGTTTATATTCAAACAGGTTCTTGTCGGCATACCGGTAATTGGTGGAAGTAAAGCCGATTGTCAGATTGTTGCGGTCATAAGGTAAAGTCAGTTCGGATGTATATGCTATTCCTTCCTTTAAAGGAGTGGAAGCAGAAGAAGGAGTCATAAGCGTATTATCCACATATAAGCTATTGAAAGAAATCGTATAAGGCACAGTTGTAGCAGCCAAGCCTGATTCTTTTGTAGCTATAATACCTTCTACTCCCCCGATAAAGATCGTACTGTCTTTCGGTGATATATATACGCCGCAATTAGAATTCAGCCTGTGAAGCGGCGAAGACGTTCCCAGCAACGTATGTGTACTTTTCCCTTTCTTCATATCCAGCAAGGTGATCCCACGTATCGATGTAATCAATAGACGTCCCATTGGTGTGACACACACTTTGAAAGGTTCGTTTGTCAGTAGCTGTCCCTGCTCCTGGTTATAGCAAGCCCAGAAATCATTCAACGGTTCATATCGCAATACTCCCATACCGACAACAACAAAATAAAGATTTCCTCTATTGTCACCGGTAATACTTTGTACCGGCTTTTTCCCTATCATCCCTTTTACAGAAAGTATATCTTCTACTTTCCGGGTATCCATATTGACACAAAGTATTTCCCTGTTGGCCGGAGCAAGCCAAAGCCTGTCCTCCATATCCAGATAAGCAGCACGGATAATAACTCCTGTCTGACTCAACAGGTCAGGATCGGTAAACAGCCATGAAAGTTTTTGTGTTTCGAGATCCAATAAATATATTCCCCCCTGGGAAACAACGATCAGATTCCCCTTCCAGGGTATAAGATCTGTAATTATCTGTTGATGATCTTCAACTAATACATCCGCACCTATCTGTTCAAAAGGTCCGGAAGAAGTGGAGCAAAGCAATCCACGCAGAAAAGTACCGACATATAATCTGTCCCGGTCTGCGTCATACCAGACCGACTTGGTTGTACGGCACGGAATACGCGAAGGACCGGAATCAAAACGTTTTATCTTTTGAGTCTTAAGATCCATCGAGTTTAGTCCTCCATGCTCGGTTGCGATATATAAATTCCCTTTGGTATCCTCCGTCATTTTACCAAACAGGAAACCGTTCAGACTATTGGGATCACTCGGTGAAATGCCGTAAAAAGTATAATTTTCCGTGTCCGGATTGAAATAACTGAGTCCTCCGTAATAAGTTCCGACCCACATTCCACCCTGGCTATCCCGGTGGATGGCATAAACGGATGAATGCTGTAAAGACCAGGAAACTTGTTCTTTATGAGATAAATGGTAATAGTCCTGCAGAGAAGGCTTCACCACCGTTATCCCACCAAAGCTTCCGATCCATATATTACCTTTAATATCCTGGTTAATACAACGAACCTGATTATTGACAAGCGGACAAACCGGACTATTCTCCTGCAAAGCAATCCATGTGCCGTCATTATATACTCTCACGCCATTCGATCCCGTACCTACCCATAACCGGTTCTGTGCATCTTTAAACAAGGAAGAAATGGATTCGTTTTCCAACAAGGAGCGAACGGTTCCTCCTGTATATTCATACAATCCCTTATTAGTCCCCAATAACCAACCGGCATCAGATAAAAGCAGAGATCTTATAGTGATAGTCGAGTCCTGAAAAGCATACAGTTCTTTAGGTTCTGCATCAAGCCGGTAACGATAGAGTATATTTTTAGACGAATAATACAAATACTGATTCTCGTAAGTCAATGTATTCGCCGAAATATCCGTCCGTTGAAACTCTTCCGTCCTCATATTATAAGCAATCACCCGGTTATTGGCCAACATATAAACAAACGCCTCCCCATCTCCACAAATAGCATGGATATTATTATCCTCCACACCATCCATATAGGTAGAGAGACGGAAAGAACGGACAATTCTTCCATCATACACATTGAAGTTATCATTACCAAACCAGATATATCCTCTTGCGTCTTCATAAATAGAAATCGCCGATGGCTGCGTAAATCCATCATTCAAATCGACATGTTGAAAGTAAAGCTCTTTAGCCGACGCAGGAAATACTAGTAAAAGGCACAATAATTGATAGAGGTTCTTAAAGCTCATACAAACGATATTTACATGCAAAAATAGCTTATTTCCAGCTAGTAAGCAATAAGATAAACACGTATAACATACAAATATGAAAGATTATACCACCTGTATTAGACTTGTTTTTATAAAAGAACACAAAAAATAACTACCTGCCTGATTGGCAAAATGGTAATATCCGTCAAATAAATAGTAAAATCCGTCACTAACAGCATTTACCATCCTATCAACAGATTCTAACATAGCTTTGATTCAACACTTTATAGATTTGCAGCATTGAAATTAAATTTTCTTGAATCTAATTAAAGATTTGTTTATGAAAAAAGTATTGAGACCTATCGGACTTATTTTACTATCCGGCGCTCTCTGTTCTACCGGACAGGTATATGCAACAGGAGCTAAGTCGGAAGCTGTAACTAACATCGCTCAACAAAAAAAGCAAGTAAAAGGTACAGTTATTGATGCATTTGGCCCCGTAGCCGGTGCTTCCGTATCTATAAAAGGAACCAGTCAGGGTACTATTACCGACATGGATGGTAACTTTATAATAGATGTGGAACCGGGAAGCACTTTGTCTATCTCTTTTATCGGTTATGTAACGCAGGATATCAAATACACCGGACAAGCTACTCTGGATGTAAAATTAATGGAAGACAGCCAGAAAATCGACGAAGTGGTAGTAACCGCCATGGGTATCAAAAAAGAAAAACGTGCCCTCCCTTACGCCATGAGTGAACTGAAAGCGGAGCAGCTCCAGACTGTTCCCGTACAAAACGTAGCGACTTCCTTATACGGTAAAGCTGCCGGTGTACAGATCCAGCAGACAGCCATGGGACCTACGGGAGGTACCAAGATCCAGATCCGTGGTATCAACTCGGTGGAAGGTAATACCCGTCCGCTGATCGTTGTCGACGGTATCCCTATCAACGACGTAGATTCCAACTGGGCCGGTCGCGAACGTAGCGAGACACAGCAAGGTTCTGCCCTTAACGACATCAACCCGGACGATATCGAATCGATGTCTATCCTGAAAGGTGCAAACGCTGCCGCTCTGTACGGTTCACGTGCAACCAACGGTGTGATCGTAATCACTACCAAGCGTGGAGGTGCCGGTAAAGGTCTCGGTATTCAGGTCGGAACATCTTATACGTATGACCAGCGTGCTTTTATGCCGGAACTTCAGAATGTGTTCGGAGGTGGTTCAAATCCGTACTTCACTACGAATGCAGACGGTCAGAATATATATAACGGTGATACTTACCGTAGCTTCGGCCCGCGCATGGACGGAACGGAAGTGCTTTGGTGGGATGGCGTGAAGCGCCCGTATTCGCCGCAGCCTAACAACTACCGGGATGTATTTAAAGACGGTTTCAGCAACAACAACAGTATCTCTATTACCAACGGTACCGATAAGAACAGCATTCGTCTGGCTTATACAAATATGAACTATGGCGGTTACCTGGAAAACTTCAAACAGAACAAGCACAACTTCAGCTTCTCCGGTAACTTCAAAGTACACGAACGTCTGACTTTCGATGCTTCTGTTTCGTTCAACATTTCGGAAACAAAGAATCCTCCTACACGTATCGACCGTGTATCCAACTATCCGATGCCTCGTAACGAGATCACTCAGTTATGGAAAGACAACTATAAGAATGATGAAGGTTACTTCCTGACAGACGAGATCTCAGGAATCAGTTCCGGAAACCGCGATAACATCATCAAATACCTGATGTGGCAGCAGAATGAAAACGAATATACACAGAACCGCGAACGTTTGATCGCTTCGTTGTCTGCTAATCTTAAGATATTCGACTTCCTGACTTTCCGTCTGCGTGGTGGTACGGACCGTTACCGTGACGACAAGGAGAACAAGGAATACTTTACCAAATATTCGGATCCTTCAGACATTAACAGTCTGGAAGGTAGTTACCGGAAAGAGGATGCACACTACCAGAAAAACTACGTGGAAGGTTTATTGATGTTCAACAAAGCCATCAATGAAGATTTCGACGTGTCTGCCAACCTGGGTGTTTCCGGTGAAGATATCACGGAATCGAAAGTGATCTGGGAATCTCATGGTTTGAAATATAACGGTATGTTCTCATCAGAAAACAACAAAAGAGATCCGAAACAAGCCAGCAAAGACAAAGTCGTTAACCAAGGTGAATTCCTGGGAGCTGTTTTCGCTTCTGCCCAGGTAGCTTACAAACGCTTCCTGTATCTGGACTTGACTGCCCGTAACGACTGGTCATCTCGTCTGACAGCCGGCAACCGTAGCTTCTTCTATCCATCTGCCGGTTTGAGTTTTGTGTTTACAGAAGCATTGGATCTACCGGATTGGTACAATTATGGTAAAATAAGAGGCTCATACGCTATCGTGGGTAATACGACGCCGTCTATCTACTTTACTAACTCTGAATACCAGTACGGATCATTCAATAGTTCAGTTATTACAAATGAATTCAAAGCAGACGTTCCTCCTACCAATATTGTTCCTGAAAAGACTTATTCATGGGAAGTCGGTTTGGAAAGCCGCGTGCTTAACGGGCGCTTAGGATTAGACTTCGCTTTCTATACTAACAAGACTAAGAATCAGATTATCACTGTACCGGTCGCTCCTTCAACAGGTGCTACAGGTATGAGAATGAATGCCGGTGAGATCGGCAACCGTGGTGTGGAACTTCAGGTTACCGGAACTCCGGTGGAAACCAAGAACTTCAGCTGGGAAGGTGTTCTGAACTTCGCCTATACACATAATGAACTGCTTTCTCTGATCGATGGCATGGAAGACCGCCAGATCAGTAACCCGTGGAGCGCCGCTATCTTCAAAGCTGTTCCGGGATATGCTACACCTAGTGTATTTATCCGTAAATGGATACGTGACGACCAGGGAAGAATCGTTGTGGATAAGAACGGTAACTACCAGCAGGAATCGGAATTTACTTATGCAGGTAGCGCAGCACCGAAGTTTACAGCCGGTTTCACGAATACATTCCGTTACAGAGACTTTTCTTTAAACGTACATATCGACGGTTCGTTCGGCGGTAAACTGCTTTCATTCACCAACAACTTCCTGAAAGCATCTGGAGCAGGTAAAGAATCTTTGTGGGGACGCGATGAAGAATACGGTGGTCTGGCTTATTATATCGACAAGAACAGCAACCAGAAAATCCCTCTGGACAGCCATAGCGCCTCAGCTCCGGCAAATGCACTTGACGGACGTGTACGTCACGACGGTATCATTGTGGATGGTGTAAACGAAAAAGGCGAAAAGAACGACATCATTGTATCGGCAGCCGATTATTACAACTCGCGCTACAACCGTAACGGTTCTGAAGACAACCTGTATGATAACACCTATATCAAACTGCGTGAAATGAAATTATCTTACCGCGTTCCGAACAACATCGTTTCTAAGATCGGTCTGCAGAACCTGAATGTATCATTGATCGGTAGCAACCTGTTCTTCATCTATAAGAATGTTCCTAACGTGAATCCGGAAGCAACACTGGGTACAGGCGGTACGAACCCTTATGTGGAATACACTTCTTACCCATCAGCCAGAAGCTTTGGTTTTGCTATCAACACCAGTTTCTAAACCTAGTAACTTATTCATAATAAAACAGTAAACTTTTATGAAACACATATTATATAGCCTGCTTCTAGGCACCGTCGTAGCTTTCTCTTCCTGCGAAAGCAAACTGGATGACAAGCACAATAATCCGGATGGATTTACCTCGGCAGAGATCGAATACCTTTTCTCCAAAGGTGCGTTGAAAGCGATCGAAAACGATTACGCCGATACATGGAATTATAATTTCCGCCTGATCGGGAACTATATCCAGACAACTGCCCGCCAGGCAGGAAAAGACCGTGTCAACCTGTATCAGAATATTCAGGATGATAAGGCCCGCTGGGAAAACTACTACGTAACCCGTATGAGCACCCTAACCGAGATAGATAAAATGTATGCTACCCTGTCACCGGACGAACAGGCCAAATATCAAATCTTTGTCGAGGCAGGTAAGGTTCTGAAAGCATACAACACGGCTATCGCTACCGACTTTTTCGGCAATATGCCTTACACGGAAGCCTTCACCGCACGTAACGTAGTCTATGGCGGAAGTGTCATCTTCAAACCGAAATATGATACTCAGAAAGATATTTATTATTCTATTCTGGAAGACCTGAAATCTGCTGCCGCTTATTTCAAGACAGCCTCTACCAGCAATATATTTAAACAACAGGATATCATCTACAAAGGTAACTGCGACGGCTGGTACAAGTTTGCCAACTCATTGCGCCTGCGTTATGCAATGCGTATCTCAAATGTCGATCCTGATAAGGCCAAACAAGTATTGGCAGAACTTTCACTGGACCAGTTGATTACCAGCAACAGCGATAACACATATATTAAAGTAGACAACCAGAGTACTGCTCCCGACGGTATCTGGCGTGCCATGAGAGAAAGTCATTCCAAAGCACAAAGCTATTATATGTATGCACCTGAATTCACTGTTAACTTACTGAAAGAAGCAACCGACCCGCGTCTGGAGGTATTCTATCAGCCGGCAACAGATGACGAGGGGGATGTTTACGAAGATAGCAAAGAGATCATCGGTTATCCTTCTTCTGCCGACAAAGCAATCGCTCTGGTAAACGGACCGAATGGAACTGAACTTTTCAAGATCTACGGATGTCTTAATACAGTTACTTTCCGTAAAAACTATCAATTGCCGGTAGGTATCGGTATGACTGCTGCTGAAGTTTATTTCTGTCTGGCAGAAGCTGCACACCGTGGCTTGTTTAGCGGAAATGCGGAAGAGTTCTATAACAAAGGGGTTATCTTATCTATTCAGAACTACTACGAATATTATAAGAACAGCGATGCAGAGAAAGGAAAAGATATGAATATCGCCAACAGAGACGTATCCGACGGAACGTTGGGTAGCTGGTTAGCCACTTCAACTTTCAAGTTCAATTCATCAAAAGCATTAGAGCAGATCGCTACCCAGAAATGGTTACACCTCGGCTTCCTGCAGATATATGAAAACTGGGCAGAATACCGCCGTACAGACCTTCCTGTCCTGGATGACGACCGCGAAAACGGTGCTTTACTGAATAAGGAGAACGCTCCGGTGCGTTTCTTGTATCCTTCGAAAGAAGCATCCATGAACACAGAAAACTATAACGCCCAGTCAGCAAACAACAAGATCGACGCGCGTCTGTGGTGGGACGTAAAATAATCCCATCCAACTGAATAGCTACTAATCATTGACCGTATGGTTGATAATTGTTAACTTTGTGCTAATAATTACCGACCATACGGTTTTACGTTACAACAAACCATATTAATCCTATAATAGCATGAATTTCAAATATTCATTATTAGTAGCGATCTGCCTCGGGACCGGTACTATGCAAGCCAAAGACTCGATCTATAAAAAAGGATGGATAGACTTGAATAAGAACGGCGTAAAAGACGTTTACGAGGACCCCTCGGCCCCTATTGAGGCACGTGTACAAGATCTACTCAACCAGATGACGCTGGAAGAAAAAAGCTGCCAGATGGCAACCCTTTACGGTTTCGGACGTGTCTTGAAAGACTCACTCCCCACCGAAGGATGGAAGAACGAGATCTGGAAAGACGGTATTGCCAATATCGACGAACAGTTGAATGGCGTAGGAAGTGCTCGTCGCAGGACACCGGAAATGATCTACCCTTTCAGCAACCATGCCGAAGCAATCAACAAGACACAACGCTGGTTCATAGAAGAAACTCGCCTGGGTATCCCTGTCGACTTCTCAAACGAAGGTATTCACGGACTAAACCATACCAAAGCAACTCCCCTGCCCGCCCCGATCAACATCGGTAGTACCTGGAACCGTTCGCTGGTACTTCAGGCTGGAGATATTGCAGGAAAAGAGGCCAAAGCTTTAGGATATAACAACGTATATGCTCCCATCCTCGATGTTGCCCGCGATCCTCGCTGGGGACGTGTACTCGAGACGTATGGAGAAGACCCTTATCTGGTCGGCGAACTCGGCATACAAATGGTAAACGGTATCCAGCAAAACGGCGTAGCTTCTACCCTGAAACACTTCGCCGTATATAGCATTCCAAAAGGCGGACGCGACGCAGCCGTGCGTACCGACCCGCATGTTGCTCCCCGCGAACTACATGAAATTCATTTATATCCTTTCAAAAAAGTAATACAAAAGGCCCATCCCAAAGGTATAATGAGCAGTTACAACGACTGGGACGGTGTACCCGTTACCGCCAGCTATTACTTCCTCACTGAACTGCTGCGTCAGGAATATGGTTTCAGAGGGTACGTGGTAAGCGATAGCGAAGCCGTAGAATTCGTACAAACCAAACACCATGTAGCCGACTCATACGAAGAAGCCGTGCGCCAGGTGGTAGAAGCCGGACTGAATGTCCGTACCAACTTCACCCACCCCGCCGACTATATCCTTCCGGTACGTCAACTGGTAAAAGAAGGCAAACTATCCATGAAATCAATCGATCGTATGGTAGCCGACGTATTACGTGTAAAGTTTGAACTCGGCCTGTTCGACTCGCCGTATGTAAAAGATCCGAAGGCCGCAGATAAGATTGTCGGTGCCGACAAACACCGCGATTTCGTACTGGATATGCAACAGCAGTCACTCGTCCTCCTGAAGAATGAAAACAACCTGCTTCCCCTGGATAAGAGCCAGACAAAGAAAGTGCTTATCGCAGGTCCATTGGCTAAAGAAACCAACTATATGATCAGCCGTTACGGCCCGCAGGGATTGGATAATATCACGGTTTACGACGGTATTAAAAGTTATCTGGGTAGCCAGGCAGAAGTAGTCTACGCCAAAGGTTGTGAAATAAAAGATGCCAACTGGCCCGACAGCGAAATCGTCCCCACTCCGCTGACGGACGAAGAAAAGCAAACGATTACCGAAGCTACTTCCGCAGCAGCCGATTGCGACGTAATCATCGCCGTACTGGGAGAAGATGAAAGCTGTACGGGAGAAAGTAAATCGCGTACAGGTCTCGACCTTCCCGGTCGCCAGCAACAACTATTGGAAGCTTTGCACGCAACAGGTAAACCTGTCGTACTTATCCTTATCAACGGACAGCCATTAACAATCAACTGGGCGGACCGTAACATTCCTTCTATCCTCGAAGCCTGGTTCCCCGGCCAACTGGGCGGAGAAGCGATCGCACAAACCCTGTTCGGCGATTACAACCCGGGCGGACGCTTGTCGGTTACTTTCCCGAAAACGACCGGACAGATCGAGTTTAACTTCCCGTTTAAACCGGGTTCACAAGACGGACAATACTTCGCAGGCCCTAACGGTTCCGGAAACACCCGTGTAAACGGTGCTCTTTACCCGTTCGGTCATGGATTAAGCTACACCACCTTTGCTTACTCAAACCTTGCAATCAAGCAGGAAACGCCGTATTCGCAAAGCCCTGTTACAGTAACGGTCGATGTAACCAACACAGGCAAACGGGCCGGTGACGAAGTAGTGCAGTTATACATCCGCGATAAAGTGAGCAGTGTAATCGCTTACGAATCTGTATTACGTGGTTTCGAACGTATCTCCCTCCAACCGGGAGAAACCCGGAAAGTGTCTTTCACCCTTCTTCCCGAAGACCTTCAGATTCTGGATAGGCACATGCAATGGACAGTAGAACCGGGCGAATTCGAAGTAAGGATAGGTGCCTCATCTACCGATATCAAGTTAAAAGATACATTTGTTGTAAAGTGACAAATGAATATACATATAAGTAACGGGCATGATACCTTTCATTATCCTGCCCGTTTCTTTTACCTTCCTTTTTATACTTTATTAAAAAGACAGAAAACGCTTCCTGGCCGACAAGATATTAATCCGCCTCCGTACCTCTCGCATCTGTGAAGACAGACCATAACTTCCGCGAAGTACATAAGATAGCCAACCGCCTGACACTGCTTGACCAATGTTACCTCAAAGAGATCAAACAGATAGAAGAACTTATACCTTACGGTTATTACCAACCATAAACTAAAAAAGGGATACCCTCACGGACATCCCCCTAACACTGAAAAGATTTATTTTATCTTATTCCATACTTCTGCATCGCATATTCACCCAGAATTTCCAGGTATTTGACGCATTTACTAACTACTTTTTTCATAGCGCTTTCTATTTATTTAAAACGATCTCATAGTAAAACATGTCATATAAATATGTTTTATAACACAAAAGTAGTGGTAATACATATACGTTATACCAGCATTGCCCGTTTTTAACATCATTTGCACAAACAGGCCTCTCATTTCTCGAAATCCCTTACCCTATAATGTATTTCGAATAAGGCAACTTGCTTACCAAATAGGTGAAAACCCATGATGCAGCCAACGTAAATACAGCCGAAACAGGCACAATGGCAGGCACAGGAACACCCAACCAGAGAGTTAGCAGATAAGAAGGCCCTACGAAGAAATAATGCACGCAATACACCCCGAATCCAACCTTTGTCAGATTAGCCAAAGCACGACAGATCAGAGGTGATTTAATACGAACTTTCTGAGCCAATAGAAAAATAGCAGCCGTCATCAGCAGCGCATTCGGAGAACAATAGGTAAAGAAGAGTTCCATCCCCTCTTCACTCACATTCGGATCGGAAGTCATATAACGAAAACCAGTAAAAGTGATCAGGTAGCCAATCAGGAACAAAGGAACAGATACCGCCAGCGTCTTACCGGCCGACCAATCATTTCCTCTACCCAGATAATGTCCAAGCAACAGATAACCGTTGAAACCGGCAAAATAGTAGAATAGTCCATACGCATTCCACGAACAGGTTCCGAACACATACCTCGAAACAAATTCCACCAGGTAAGGAATAAACAGGGAGACACTCCAGGCAATCAAAAACCAACGTTTCCCCTTATCTGACGCTTTCTCCACCCAGGCCGAGAATACAGGCATATATAAATACAAGCCGATCAGTGCATAAATATACCACATCGGTGTTGCGTATACGGTAAATGTGACCGGAATCATAGCAATATCTTTCAGTCCGTCAACCAAAGAGGCTGAAGGATCGGGTGCCCAGGGGAAGAAGTCAGTCACCAGTTCAGGGCTTCCTCCTACCCACTGGATAAACCAGGGAGCTAGATTAAACAATACAGACCATATCAGGAAAGGAAAAAATACACGCGGAATACGTTTCTTATAGAAAACAGATACCTCCTGTCTGACAGGCAACAATAAAAAACCTGTTATCATTACAAATAGGGGAACACAAGCCCTCAACATAGAACCATAGGCAGATCCCCAAAAATTAATTTCAGGATTGGCACGTGACTCCGGAGAGGCATTGAACGGGTCGGTACAATGACAGGCAATGACCATCAGGATAGCAACGAAACGAAGTACGTCCAACCATACGATGTGCGGACGTGCAGTAGTAGTGTTATTCATGACAAGAGTTATTTTCTTCAACAGGATGTAAAAGTAAGTAATCTTATCAGATCATGCAAGACAGGATTATCCTCTCTTATACTCGGAAGGAATAATACCGGTATGTTTGGTAAAAGCCCTGCGGAACGTACTGATAGAATGAAAACCGGAACGTTCGGCAATATCCTGGATGCTGGCCAGAGGTTCGGCATCCATCAGGCGTTTGCTCTCTTCCACACGGAACTGGTTCACATAATCGGAAAAAGACATTCCTAGTTCTTTATTGAATAGTTGTGAGAGATAAGAACGGCTGATAGGGAACACACGTTGCAAATCAGTAAGTCGTAAATCGTCATTCAGGTAAGGTTTTTCTCTTTCAAACCAGGTATTCACCTCTTCGGCATAGCGTTTGAAAAGAGCACCCCGCTGCTCCTCGTCATCATCGTCTTCTTCGTCATCCACATTCAACGGAAGATCCCATCCGTTTTTAAAGGAGTGTTCAATCCGGATATTCTTAAGAAATAATGCTTTATAGAAGAAATAAAACCATACAACCAGCATAATAGTCTTAATAACGACATACAGGATCGTTCTGTCGGTCAGCAACAGGACTACATAGAGGAAGTAAAGGATAGATAACACGATCATTGTCCGCTTCAACCACCTCAAATCATAATTTTCAGGATCCGAAACGTTCTCGCTCAGATAAGCAGAATACTCATCGGCATACTTTACGACAAGATATATCGGTAAAATCATATAAAAAAGAGTAAGTGCCAGCACCAATAAACGCAGAAATACATCCATATTAAAATGCGTAAACACGTCTTTTATCGAATAAAATATATGAATTTCCCCGCCCGACAAACGGTAAGTAAGATAAGACAAACCACCTATCACAACAGGCGAAAGAAAAATGGCAAATCGCTTTAAAGTAAGAAAACCGGGACGTAGCTTTTCAATCACATAACTGGCAAGGCAGGCGGTCACAAAACAACTTGCAATAAGTACATCAGGATGGAATGCTTCCTTCGTCTCATTCACATAAGAATTAACAGAAATTCGGATCACAGCCATCAAAGCCCACATAATCATACTCCAGCCTAAAATATGTCGTGCCCGGTTGCCGAATGACCTTAATAACATCATAATACCGCCTAAAACGCATAGGCCGATTATCTGCATACTTAATAAAAACTGTATTTTGTCTAACATACTCCCATCGCCTCGTTTATCTATAAACAAATTGCACTCTCAAATAGTTGATTTGCACCATATTTAGACAATTTGACGTCTTTAGATTATTTGCATCATGCGTTTTTATACGATTTCATCGTGGTTTTATACCGTATGATCCCTCTTTTTGCTCAAACCGCCGGATATTTGCAATATGAAATTTGATACAAAAATAGCATAAAAGTATGAGAAATTTATTACTATTTATTACACTGATTTCCTGTTTGGCGGGTTGCTCTAACGAAGGCAATATCGTAGCCATTGAGAGTATTAGCGCAAAAGAAAAACCATTAAGAATTATTACACGTATTTTAACTACTAAGTCTGCGAATTTCGTGCAAGAATTCAAAGACGGATCGGAAATAGGGCTACTGATCACCCGCGAAAATGACGGTGGCTTATATGATGAGGATAGTGATTATATAAATGTAAAAGCGAAAGCAAGTTTAATTAGTAATAAAATCTCCTGGCAACAAACGCCGGAAGTCTCCCTTAACTTCGACCCGGCCACCGTGTATGCCTATTATCCATATCAGTCGCAAATGAGACTGAGTGCAGCCAGTATTCCTGTAAAGTTATCATCGGATGCAACTCAAACTCCCGACTATATGTATGGCACACACGCCGTTGGTCAGAAAATAGTGAACAGTATTTCACCTGTGGTGATTCTGAATATGAACCATGCTTTGTCTCTTATCTCCTTTCAAATCAACTTGCAGGAAGGAGAATACAAAGATTATCAGCTAAGTGCCATCCAGGTTGGTAACAAGGCTGGAGGAAGTACACTGATTTGTAGAGGCATGATGGATATCAGAACCGGCGAAATTACCGGAACAGCAGGTTGCAAGACCTCTACCCGGTTGAACCTTGAGGAAGCTGTTACACTGACGAAAGAGTTTTGTGATCCGCAGCATATCAGGGTATTCCCGACATCGGGGCCCATAGCTGAAGGAGACATTGAAGCCCTCTTTACAATAAATGGAAGTTCATATAAATATAAAATTCCCGCTCAAACAGTTTGGGAAAAAGGACATAAATATCTCTACAAATTAACTCTCAGCGGAGAGGCTCTTACATTGAAAGAGGTATCCGTTACCGACTGGATACAGGGTAATGGTAAAGATGCTACAAGCAGCATTATGTAAGTTTTATTTTATGTTTTGGTTATGGTTTAGAATCTCTGCGTAAATGTACTTTGTTGCAGTGCCGACGAACTGCCTGCCCGGATGTACAGACGAAAGTCTGATTGTGTAGCCAGTCCGGCATCGCAAGAAGAAGCGCAATTACGGGGAAAAGGAGGAAGTAATGCTCCCGCTCTTACCACGACATCCGGTAAAGGGGTCTCAAAACTTCCTCCGAATGAGGTTCTATATTTGAAAAGAATTAACGAACTAACTCGTGAGAGTTACGTATACATTTAATTAATACTAAAATAGTAGTAATGAAGCCGGCCCCGAATACGGTGTCCTGACTCAACAGGACACATATTCCCTCTCAACTTATCGCCGACAACACTCTTTTATTTGACCCGAACCTTACCGGGGGCGGTTTCATTATGCTACTATTTTCTTTTTCCAATAATTTCCGTCAATCATTATTTTATAAAAAAGATTTACTGAAATCTCTACTTAGTCATTTATTCGTAATAATCTGAATCTCTCCAGAAGTAAAATTTATAGGAACTATAATACGACCCAATTTATCAGGTAATACTTTCTTCCCGTTGATTAATGCATGTGATATAGTGCCAGCTCCATCTATATCTAATTGGAACCGACTATCCCGATAACGAAGATCTGCCTTTAGTGGAGCACTTTCCGAGAACAGAACAGGCTTAATTATCATGGCATTTTCCTCAAATGAAATACCCAACATATGATGAATCATAAAATATGAGATTTCAGATGTGGTCCATGCAATTAGACCAGCAGGGAGGCTCTCGTTCCTGATAATAGGTATAGCTTCCCTCCAGGCACCAGTATGTCCTCCGTCAATTTTTGCCAGCCAATTAAGTGAACGTCGGCTCCGATCCAATAAGCCGGCCTCATGTTGAGCACGCATGATAAATGTAGTGGCAAATGTCCAGGGTCCGGGTTGGTCAAGCTGGGAACTGGAATTATAGCGCTCATATCCACCGAATGACCACCGGCTATTCCATAATTCTTCCAATTCATCAAGTGTGTTTTTAGCTAATTCGGAAGAAGGATCAACCACCCGTAATGAAATCGGTGATGCCATAGTAGCATCCGGCATTATACTATGATATTTTTCCAATGTAACAGGAGAATCCGGATAAGCACTACCTACATAATCTACTAAAGATACAACCTCGCCATTAGTATTACGTCGTTTTATTAAATATCCTTTATCAATCAAACGCTTTGTGGGATGCGCCAGCATAGCTTGCTGTATTCTATCTGCTTCCGCCCGCCAGGTATCTGTTTTCTTTTCCGCTCCCAGATACTTAGCGACATCCGCACCGCATCGTAGCCCGATAATTACCCAGGTTTGATAAGCTAACTCATAAGCATCATCAAAAGTTCTTTCCCAAAACTCACGACGATTATGTACCATTCCTGTTTCATCCCGAAAAGAAGGATGTAAAGGACGTTCGATCATCGTTATTAATTTCTGTTTATTCTGAGTAAGTAAAGAGGAATCTCCCGTCCAATCTAAGTAACATTTCATTACATGCATAAATTCTCCCATCTGATCAAACTGTTCCCGGTCGGGATCATCATATGCGTTTCCAATCATCGTAACACCCTCCTCATTAATCATCTTTTTGAGCATGAAATCAAGCATTGCACGGGCAAGCTCAAATTCTCCTATATGAATCATCCCCAAAGCTGTATTAGAAGCATCACGAACCCATTGAGCGCCATACTCAAAAAGACTAGCATCCAATTGTCCCTGATCAGATACATAAGCCGGTAATATATAGCGAGCAACATCATGTGTATGTCGTACCAAAGTATCTTCCGTATCAATCGTGTTTGAATTACGCCAACGATCTACTAACAATTGATGTTCTTTGGCTATTATATTCTCGATAGAAGATGCTTCAGCTAATAAAGTTTGCGGACTCTTTCTAAAAACATCAAGTAATAAATAAGTTATAATTTCTCTTTTCTCTCCAGGTACTAGAATAATAGGTCCAATCTCTAATTTACCGTCTGCTGTAGATACTTGATATTCTAAGGTAGAAGCAGAAGAAACCACCATACTAGCTTTGTCATCCATCCACAATATGGAATGTTCATCTTTCAAAATACTCTTTTCCGGTAAAGAAAGGCGGATATATGCAGTGTCAATTCCCATAAGACCCACCGGATCAAGAGTTATCGTTCGCTTAAATAAACCATTCAATGTTGCCGGTCGAATTACTTCTCGTACTTTTACTCCACTTGCCCACCAATCCGCTTGAACAGATGGAATATTATCTTCCACTACCCAGCTTGTAACCAATTGTGTACCTAATGCAGTCAAAGGATAATTGGCCAAAACAACCTCTAACGCGGAGTGTGCAAATCCTCTTTCTTCTATATAGTTAAATGCCTTTCTTTTATGATGGGTCTGAGCTGTATTTTCAGCATCAAAAAGCGTATAGGTAAAGGCTGGTCCTAAATTGCTTTTATCAGCCTGAAGCACCATTTTCGCCCGCCCACTTCGTAATACGTAATAATCTCGCCCTAAAAAAAAAGCTTTATCAATAAATTGTTGTTGTGCATTGCACACAACTGAAAAACAGAGTAATGCAAATAACATCTTTAATCTCATACGATTCTTATTATTTTTAAAGATTTTGTATTTATTCATTGCATACCGCAACACACATCACACGGTCTCCTCCATTATGATATAATAGCCATTTACCCTTAAAGTATGCAAGCCCTGTAGCAAACACTACATTATTGACAGCTCCCTGGATTTCATATTCTCTATCAGGTATAAGGAATGGGATCTCAGAACGATCTAATAATTTAGTCGGATCATTAATATCAACAAGTGCCTGACCTAATCCGGAACCAAGTACATGATCTCCTTCCTCTTCTTCTTCCTTAAAACGAAAAGTATTGTATATGATTACAATCCCTTTATCCGTTTTGACTGCCATACCTCCTTCAATGACACGGTCATCAAATTTTCCCGGACGCTGGGGGAGTAAAGTTTTTAGTGTTCCATCCGAATTCTCCACAAGTTCCCAATCGATCAAATTATCAGAAGTTGCCATATGTAAACCATTTTCTCCCCAATACATCCAGTATTTACCATTAATCTTTGCAGCAACTAATTTTCCATTTTTCAATTCTGTGATCACTGCTGCAGATTTTGACCATAACCGCTCATACTTTTTCCCATGAATTTTAGAAAAGGGAGAACCATGTTTTTTCCAATTGATTAAATCTTCAGACGTAGCGACCATCAGTCTTGCTATAGACTTATTCCACCCATTATATATCAAAACATATCCTCCTTCAGGCGATTCTATTAAACGAGGTATTTCACAACCTCCCATTTTCTCCCAATCTGAAAATTGATCTTTTTGCGGATATAAAAAGGGACCTCGTCTTATAAAATCGAACCCATCACAACTTTCCGCAAGGCCCATCCGCATTATTCCTGGACTTGCAGTTGTATGTAAATGATATCCCTGAGTATCATCTTCACCCTGATAGATCATACAGACTTTATTATCCTTAACTACCACTCCTCCTCCGATAATAGCTCTTGCCTCCCATCTTACTTCTTTATCCATCATGGGACAATAAAATTTACTGTCGAAATTGGGTCCTAATATTGGGTTGATACCAAAGGGAGATTTTTCAAACGGACCGATCATCCAACTTTTATATGCATCTTGTGCACACAAAATAGTTGGTACATAGAAGATAGTAAAGAAGGATACCACAAATATTCTTATTAGTATATTTCGTAACATAGTAGCTTCTATTTAAAAGTAATACCTTTATCTTTATTTTCTAAATAATAGCTACTCACTGTAGTAATACTTTTAGGTGGCAAGGTTAACTGCTTTTTCTTAGAATTAAAACTTTGAATCGGATTTAGCTCAAATATCGGTTGGCTTACCAATTCTTTTGTAACTTGATAAATATTCATCTGCTTTTTAGGCAAAGATTTAATATTCAGATCAGTTTCTATGGTTTCATCACTCAGATTCAATATAAAAATGCTTAATTCACCTTGAGGACTTAATACTGACAGAGACATCAGGACACTGTCCGGTTGATTTGTTGAAGAAGAAACAACTGACGAATACTTCGATAAAAAACGTGATACCATTGCAAAACCATAATATGTACCGTTTTCAGGTAATATTTCAGTGAGATATATCTTTTTCTGCCTGTCAAAGGTTGCTATAAGTTGGAATTGACCATCCAAATCTCCCCGGTTTGTGAAGCTCCAGCGATTTACACCATCTGTTCCGGAACGGAAAGCTCTCATCACATCTTCGGTATTCGACAAAGCTGATTCAAAAGACTTCAGGCCCGGATGTTCACCACCATAACCATACTGCATATTACCATATTCTGTAAGAAAGAAAGGTTTGTTCTGAGCATGGGCCCAATCTGCCCATTGCTTCAGGTTTGCCTCCCCTTCAGGGGTTACACCTTGGTAGGAATGAATATCAAAAGCACCTAGATAAGGAGCAAAACTAAGGTGTTTCCTATCAAATTTTGCCATGTGTGTCCAGTCAGGTCCTGCGATAGGAATAGCAATTCCACGACCGTCAAATTCTTCTTTCAATCTTTTCCAAGCGTCATATGTTGTATTATGTTTCTCACTACTGTTACCAAACGACCACCAGTCGCCCCATACACCACCGCCGGCAGGTTCGTTGGTCATACAAAAGTATTTAATACAAGTATATCCTTTTTCATTAGTCAAATATTCCAACAGTGTGGCAATACCATAAGCGAATTCATCCAGATTACGTGGAGCGCTAAATAGAGGGTGTACTCCCGGGTAATTGTTCCAATCGACATAACTCCACATTTGTTGTAGGAAAACGTCCGCCTGATTCTCTTCACACCAATCGAGGATGTTATATAAAGCCTGCATTTCTTCATTATCCCAATCGAACAAGCGGTAACCTGGTTCATACATCCGCATACTAATCTCTACTCTGACGAAGTCCATTCCCAGCCATGAGGCATGGTCTTTTATTTGTTGCCAAGCATCGGTATGAGAAACTGGAGGATTACCGCCATGAGCACTACCACGAGGAGCGTCTTCTCTTGCAGGATAAATATATTTTTGATTCTCAATAGGTAGTATTTGCGTTATATCTTTACTGATAGCATGCCAGGAAGCTCCCATCCCACCTCTTAGCGTATAATTAACATTGGAAGGATCAATATTTATCTGCGCTTTGCTTTTTTGTGCATAACAAGGGGAACTCCCAAAGATTATCAATAATATTAAAACAACCGAAAACGTTTTTATTAAATTCATTTTATTTTTCATTTTATCGATATTTAAACAAATCGGTAGTAAGGGAATGAGAGAATAAGTAGAATACATTTCTTTTCACTCCCTTATCACGGATTCATATTGTTTATAACTATGGTTTATTTTTCCAATTACCAACCTTCGCTCGGCGTACAAAGCTCGTTGGTTTGTAATTCTTTTGCCGGAATAGGGAAATAATAAAACTTGGGGCTGAGATTGGTATATCTCCCAGGATCCTGAGACTGAATATATTTATCTAACAACCCCCAGCGACGGAGATCATAGAAACGTTCTCCTTCCACAAAAAATTCAATTGCCCGCTGGTGGATTAGATCTTCTTTTACTGCTCCTTTTATTAGTTCCCCACTATACGGATTTAAGTTAGCACGAGCGCGTATCTGATTGATATAACCGACAGCCTCAGCCGTATTACCTAATTCAAGTTCAGCCTCTGCCAACATTAAGAGAATATCTGCATATCGCAAGGCTCTTTCATTGATAAATGACTTGAGCATATTTGACTCAATTTCTTGAGTTTGCCAATTCTGATATTTTAATATCCAATAGGTATCCAATTTCTCTTTAAATACAGTCTGGAAAGGCTTCATATAATAAGTGCATCCTTCATAATTCCATGCAACCGACATCCGTGCCCGATAATCAACTTTGCCATCTTTATCTTTCTCTTTCAAGAAAATATCCATCATCTGTTGAGTCGGATTTGCTTCAAACCACCCCCCCACTTCTGCTGCTGCATATTCTATGGGACGGGTATTCGACTGAGTTGAATTTACATTCTCGCCATCTCCCCAAATATCATCACCTCCTAAATCCTCTATTAAAAGTTCGAACAAACTTTCAGCATTATTTTCATGTTCTTCATCAAAATTCCAACTAAAGTCTTCCATTAATTTATATGAATAAGGAGATTTTGTTAAAGGCTCCAACATATTTTTTGCCAATTGCCAATCTTCCATATACAGATATATTTTCCCAAGAAAACCATACGCAGAACCTTTGGTGGGCTTACCTGGAATATTAGTCATAGGTAACAGTGAAGCAGCTTCGGTTAGATCCTTAATAGCCTGATCATAAACGTCTTTCTGAGATGATTTCGCCAATGGAAAAGTTGCCGGATCCTGAGAGGCTGTTAGGCGTAACGGCACATCTTTAAACTCCTTACCCAGCACAAACAGATAATAACCTCTAATGAACAATGCCTCTCCTTTCACTTCATTATTAAACTCTGTAGAGAAATTCTTCTTTTCTAATTCCTGCATAATAGAGTTTGTCCGGTATAAGGCATTATATAATTGATAAAACATCCCCTGTACCAATCCATTGGTATTACTATTAGTAAAGCGATGAACCGTATATACTTCTGAAATATCGTTTCTGAATTCAACCTCATCCGCCCGTGCTATACGTAGCATCACTCCACGTGTACCGTAATATCCTCCATTCAATGCATTTTTCAGAGGGGTATAACAGGAAGTAAGTGCCAGTTTAAAATCTTCTTCCGTTTGCCAGAAAGTTGCTTCCGTAGCTCGATTAGGATTTAACTGGTCAAGCTGACTATCACAGGATACTAGCAAAATTGTAAGTAACAATACTATTATTTTATAATATGTTTTCATCTGACTTATTATTTAAAATGTAACATTCAAACCTAACGTATATCCCCGGGTAGTTGGATACATGAAATTATCAAATCCACGAGATGTATTTCCTTCAGAATTCACATCCGGTGAATAACCAGTGTAATTTGATATCGTAAATAAGTTTTCCGCATTCACATATACTCTGGCTTTCTGGATCAGATTATTAAATAAACGGGGAGAGAAAGTATACCCCACTTGTATATTACGTAAACGAATATAAGATCCACTTTCCAAGTAACGGTCGGATTCAGCACGTCCATTACGGTTTGGATCATCCCAAATTAAGCGTGGGAATGTTGCATCTATATTTTCAGGAGTCCAATAATCCATTACAGTATGCAGGAAGTTCGAACCTTTGGTGACATCTTCCAATGTCTGACGAGTTGCATTATAAATTTTATTGCCGAAAACGGCTTGTATTCCAATCAGAGCATCAAAATTTTTATATTTGATATTTCCGTTAACCGACATGGTAAAATTCGGGAAAGGACTTCCGCAATACACCCGATCATCGTCATTGATCATTCCATCGTTGTTAGTATCTTTAAATCGGGCATCTCCAGGTTTGGCCCCAGGTTGGATCAGTTTGCCGTCTTTTTGATACGCATCGAGCTCCTGCTGATTCCGGAATATCCCGTCATATGGTATTAACCAATATCCACCAATCGGATAACCAACCAATGTTTTACAAGTACTAATACCTTGTTGTGTACTACCAGCCCAAATTACTTGATTGCCTGTTCCCATTTTGGCCACTTCATTTTTCATAATATTACCTATAAAATTCACGCTGTAGAATAGGTCTTTATTGGGTTGGTCTGTCCAACCCAAATTAAACTCAAATCCTTTATTGTGAATCTCTCCGGCATTACGTACTGGATCATTTGCTCCTCCTGAAGAAATAGGAATAGGAACAGCTAATAAAATATCTTTTGTGTTCTTCACATAATAATCAGCAGTTAATGACAAACGATTATCAAAAGAAATGAAGTCAATCCCCACATTAGTCATAGCCGTTTCTTCCCATTTAATTGTTGGATTAGCAAAGTCTTTCGGGAATGCGCCTTGTAATAGACCTCCTTTACCATCAGGGTAATTGATACCAGTTGTAATAGTAGAAGTATATTGATAATTATCGATTTCCTGATTACCAAGGACACCGTAACCTCCGCGCAATTTCAATTGGTTTATCCATCCAACATTCTCCATAAAACTTTCTTCTGCTATATTCCAACCGACTGATGCCGATGGAAAATTCCCATACCGGTTTGCTTTTGCAAACTTTGATGAACCATCACGACGTAATGTAGCCGTAATGAGATAACGGTTCTTGTAAGAATAAAAAGCGCGAGCAATAATAGATGTAAGCACACTTCTTCTTGAATATCCACTGTTGGTTCTGTCTAACGTTGCCGCATCTATTTCTTTCAATCCTTCAGTCATTCCTTTTCCTTTTGCTCCCAAATAGCGATAACGATAATCCTGATAGGAATAACCTAACAGTCCCGACACTTTATGATCTCCAAACGTCTGATCGAAAGATAAAAGATTTTCAACTAACATATTCCGCGATCGCCCTTGTCCTTCAGAGACATTAGGAACATTAGGAGCTCCCGTTCCAAATTGGAATACTCCCTGATATTCCATATTTCTATCGAATTGGAAATCCGGAGTCATATTTATTTTATACTTCAATCCGGGTATAAATTCCAATTGCGCATATAGATTAATGTAAGCTCTGGTCGTTTCACTATACCGATCCCAGATTTTTCTGTCCATAACCCCTAATGGATGTGACAAATTTACCACATCACCATAAATACCGCCATATCCCCCTTTACGGGTTTCATCATATATCTCCAGTGTGGGTACACTTTGTAAAACAGTGCCAATTAGTCCTCCTCTTGACTCATAATGTTCAGGTCTGTGAGAATTATGCGACATGACAATATTATTCCCTGCAGAAAAGATGCCTTTCTTATAGTTTGATTTGAACTGGACATTAAACCGTTCGTATTCTGTTCCTACCACAATTCCGTCCTGATTTGTATAGCCAAGTCCGGTATAATAGGTATATGTATTACCACCTCCTTTAATAGATGCATTATAGTTTTGCATTAAAGCGGAGCGATACATAATTTTCTGCCAATCATTATCCGGTTTATTCGCTAGATCTTGTGCCATTTCCAATGGGGCTTTGTTTATTGCCTGCCGGGCAACTGTCGTAACTTCTGCCCACTCGGCAGCATTAAGCATATCCAGATATTTATTTGGAGTTTGGACAGTCCAGTTTGCAGAAACATCAATAATGGGCTTACCTTCCGTGTTTACTCCTTCCTTGGTCGTAATAATTACTACGCCATTTGCAGCACGAGAGCCATAAATAGCAGCGGACGAAGCATCTTTCAATACATCAATACTAGATATATCATTAGGGTTAATATGGTCAATATTGTCCATATACATGCCATCGACAATATATAATGGACTAGCATTATTTAAAGTACCGATACCTCTAATCATCACTTTGGTTCCGGAACCAGGAGATCCTCCCTGTGAAACGATATCTACCCCGGGTATTTTACCCTGCAATGCCATTCCGATATTTACGTTACTTTGTGTCGTAAGTTTTTCCGCACTTATATTAGCAACGGAGCCGGTAAGGTCTGCTTTCTTTTGTGTTCCATAACCGATAACAACTACTTCCTCAAGAGCTTTAGTATCTTCTACCATTATGATCTTCAGGGCTTGCTGGTTCGTTACTCTTATTTCTTGGGAATGATATCCGATGTAAGATATCTGTATCAATGCGTTCTTGGCTATGTTAAGAGTAAAGTTCCCATTCAAATCCGTAATTATGCCATTTGTAGTTCCTTTTTCAACGATATTAGCTCCGATAATCGGGTCACCATGTTCATCGGTGACGGTCCCGGTAACTGGCTTCTTATCCTGCTGAAGCAAATCAGACCGTTTCATGAGCATGATGTTATTACCTTCTATCGCATAGATCACATCTGTCGACTTGAAAATACCAGATAAAACATCTGCTACCATTTTATTTTCGATTTGCAGGGTTGTTTTCCGGTTGAGATCTACCTCATTGGGATTAAAAATGAAAAGATAATCTGTTTGTTTTTCTATTTCTCGCAATACATCCCTAACGTTTGCATTCGTGACATCTAAACTTACTTTAGACACTTGCGAATGGGTTTCCGTTGCGAATAAACCTGTAGCGAAGAATATAAGAAAGATGGTAGTTGCTTTCATTCTGCGTAGGATTTTTCTTTGTGGTTTTAAGAATAAAGAAATTTTTCCAAATGCTTTTTTTTCCATACATTTGTAGAGTTAATAAAGTTAATACTTAAAGAATTAATTAGCTTGTCAAGTGTTGACTTTAACAGCCGGGGAGTGTTGCAACCACTTTCCGGCTATTTTTTGTAGACTGATAAGTTATGTTACATAGGCATTATTTTTTTGAGGTTAACAGAATATTATTTAATCACAATTACATTTGCAGCATTATCTCTTGTATAAGCAAATTTATGCTGGAGTTGTAATACCCTTAAGACATGTTCTACACCGTCTTTTGTACGGAACTTCCCTGTATAGGGATAATCCAGTATTCTCGTATTTTTCACTTCGATCTTCACATCATAATATAGTTCCAGTTTGCAGAAAATACTTTTTACACTCTCATTCTCAAATGCAATAATTCCTTCTCTCCACAAAAACTGATCTATGTTTTTTAAGTTTGCCGACATTAGTTTCCCATCTTTTGTATAAACGTATCTTTTCGGGGTCAATAACACTTTCTCATGATTCAAAGTGGATTCAACCTCAACCGAGCCTTTCATCAAAGCAGTCTCAAAATAGTCATTCTGTCGATAGGCTTTTATATTAAATTCCGTCCCTAAAACCTTTACCTGATAGTCTTTACAAGAAACTATAAAATGCCGAGTAGTATCTTTTTTAACTTCGAAATATGCTTCCCCATCCAATTCTACCCTACGCTCTCCACTAATGAACCTGTTGGGAAAGGAAAGAGATGTTTTTGCATTCAACCAGACCTTGGTTCCGTCTGTCAGAAATATTTTTGCCCATTGTCCTTCAGGCACATATACAGTTAGCTTTTCAATTTCTGGTTCGATAAATTTTTCATTTCTAGGAACTAAAAAATAGAAACTACCAAAAGCCAGAATAAAAATAGCTGCAATTTTCAAAAACTCACGAAATAGTCGGATTCGTTTAGCTAGAGACAGAAAAGACTTCTGTTCTGGCTCATTCCAAAGAATAGCGTCATAAATGCCACGAAGCATCAGAAATTCTTTCATGTTCTTCTCATTAGCATCCAACCATCTGGCAACCTCTTCTTTTTGCTGCTGATCAAGTTTTCCTTCTATATATTGCTGTAATATTTCTTTATCCATAACAGTAACTTATATGAAAGCTCTTTTCATGCCTTCATAAATAAAACGATTTAGCTAAGAGATCTACTAGGATAGATATGTGTTAAAAAAAATAAAATAAAATAATTGGAAAATAATCCTGCAGATTTTCCCGTAGACATTTCAATGCTTTGGAGATATGATAGTCTATTCCTTTTATACTGATACCCAGCTTATCAGCGATTTCTTTTTTAGAAAGATTTTGAAAACGGTTCATTTCAAAAATTTCCCGTGTCTGTTCCGGTAGTTTTTTTAGTGTCTCTCGCACAATCTGTTGAATATCTTCAGCAAATATTTTATCAGGATTGGTAATTTCCAGGGTTGAGATACGAATTTCTAATTCCCGCCGTCCATATTCGGAAAGATTGGATAAGGCATTTTCTCTGATACTCTGATGTTTCAGGTAATCCAGAGCTCTGTTCCGAAGTATTGTGAACAATATGAATGTAGGATTATCGATAGCCTTTTCCTGTGACATCTCCCATAATTTAATCAGGGCTCCCGAAGATATATCTTCCGATACCCAATCATCGTGTACATATGATTTGGCAAACAGAAAACACCTTTTGTAATAAGCTGTATAAAATTTGTTGAATTCAACCTCCTTTAAACTATCCATACTGGGGGTAAGTCTTTATACTTACTATAGTCGTGCAAAGATAGCTATACAAAAGTGTTTTCCCAATTTTCAACGAATATTTTAGATAACCAATTAATACTTAATCCACATTCTTAACTTTGGAAAATCAAACTTTAGCTTATCTGAAAAATAAGGGACTTCAGGAAGATAGCCATAATGCCGTAAAAAACAGCCGGATTGATGTCGGAATGTTCTTATTGAGAAGCATCTTTTCTTCAATAGCTTAATACAATAAACCTATTTCTACAAAATAAGTGTCTATTTAATAGGTTTCAGCAGTACTTCCAATATCATGAAAAACATGCCTTATCCGCACTATACTGATTCTTACATAAGAAATTGAAAGACAGCGTCGCTATCCTCTTAGTGAAGTAAAATAATTAGCTTTCTAGAAGTACCTTCTGAGAAGTAATATTTTTTTAATACCATTTCAAGTAGATATAAAAGAAATCTGTTTACAAATTATATTTAAAGAATTGTATAAAAAAAATGACTTAGTTCTAGAAGAACTATTGTACTTATTTAATGCAAATATAATCTATTTATAATATAACTTATTAATATTGTGTATCAAATCCAATAATGAAAAATGATGTGGATAAAGTAAGCAAAGCCCATCAAAATTATCACTTCTCTGATAATTAACCGATTACGTCATAGGTGTAGATC